>CACZIP010000201.1 GCA_902781245.1 uncultured Coriobacteriaceae bacterium
CACAGTAAATGTTCAGTTGCGAACCCGTAAGCGATGCTGCGCTCGCAGACGCGCTGGCGCTTGCAGCACCCGCGCTCCCTGACGCACTTGCACTTGCGGCGCTAGCACTTGCAGATGCCGACCCGCCCGAAGACGAGCAGCCTGCGAACAGCGCACTTCCCGCCAAAGCTGCTCCTGCAATGCCGGTCAGCTTGATTACATCGCGCCTCGAATATGAATGGTTCAATGCCGAGCTCTTCATAGAATCCCCCGCTTCCTTTCCTGCTTGATTCAGAATGCCCACTGAGCAATTGTTCTCAAGCAAAGTTGTTATAGTAGTGCTAGATTATTTGTTGTAAAAATTGTTTTCAACGTAGCATATTACTGGGAATTGAATAATTCGTTATTAAGGAGCAATCATGTTGCGCATATCCGATAACCGCCTGGATTACTTCATCTCCGAAGACGTGCCCTACGTCGATTTGACGAGCCTCGTCCTAGGCATCGGAGACGCGCCCGGCGAAATGGAGTACTTCTCGCGCGAGGCATGCGTAGTCGCCGGTGTCGACGAAGTCGCTCGCTTGGCGAAGATTGCAGGATGCGAAGTCGAAGTGCTGCACGGGTCGGGCGATTGCATCGTGCCCGACGAGCCCATCCTTCGCGTCCGTGGAACAGCCGGCAGCCTGCACCAGGTATGGAAGGTAGGTCTCAACCTGCTTGACCACCTATCGGCCGTCGCGACGAAGACGCACGCCATGGTTGACGCCGTACACGAGGTGAACCCGCATTGCGAAGTGCTGACCACACGCAAAAGCATGCCTGGTTGCAAAGACCTGCTCGTCGAAGCCGTCATGGTCGGTGGGGCTTTCCCCCATCGCCTCGGACTTTCCGAAACGGTGCTCGTGTTCGACCATCACATGAAGTTCCTCGGAGGCTTCGACGAATTCGTCATGCGCATCCCCGAATTCCGCAGCCGTTGCATCGAGAAGAAGCTGTTCGTGGAGGCGACAGCCGACCAAGCACGCGTGTTGGCCGAAGCAGGCGTCGACGGCATCCAGTTCGACAAGGTGCCAGTCGAAGAACTCGCGTCGCTGGTTGAGGAGCTGCGCGCCGTCAACCCGTACGTCACGCTCATAGCGGCAGGTGGCATCAATCCTAGCAACGCTGCTGCATACGCCGCGACGGGTGTCGATGGCCTCGCCACGACAGCGCCTTTCGCTGCCAAGCCCCTCGACATGAGCGTGCGCATGACCGCGCTGTAATCACATTGGAATGACATATGGATACTGGCACGCCGGGAGCTGGCACACCGGTGCCAGCTTTCCCGATTGTCAGCTTTTAAACTAGAGCTTGCTCGACACACAAGCGACACGATCGACCTTTTCAACGTAGACGAGATGCAGCTCAGTGCCATACAGCTCACTCAAACGCTCGCTCGTGAGCGTCGTGTCCGCATCGCCCACGGCAAGCGTGCCGTCGGCGTTCAGCATGGCCACCTTGCCACCGAGCAGGATGGGCTGGTCGGGGTTGTGCGTCGTCATGATGACGGCGTACCCGCGTTCAACCAAATCCTTGCATGTGCGCATGACGCGAATCTGGTTGCCGAAATCAAGCGCACTGGTAGGTTCGTCGAACAATATGACCTCGGGATTCTGAACAATCGCGCGCGCCACGGCAACACGCTGACGCTCACCTCCGGAAAGGTGAGACACAGTGCGATCCGCTAGTTTCTGAAGCTCCAGATCGGCAATGGCTTCCTCGACGCGCTCGTAATCTTCCTCTTTGGGCGTGGCGAACATGCCAATACGCGGTGCGGCACCCATGACCAGGTATTCACGTACCGTATAGCCATAAGTCACCGCAATGTGCTGACGCACGTAGCCGATGTGCTTGGCCAAGCGGCGTGTGGAATAGTTCTCGACGGGTTCGCCGTTCACCTTCACGTAACCCTCGGTGGGCGACGCCAAGCCCGCAATGCAGTTCAAAAGCGTCGACTTGCCCGCACCATTGGGCCCGAGCAGCGTGAGCATCTCGCCTTTCTCCACGCTGAACGAAACGTTTTGGAACACGTTTCCACGGCGGGCCGAGTATTGGAAAGCCAGGTCTTTGACTTCAATGAGGGGTTCCATTTCTGCAAACCTTTCCATACATTCAAATCGATGAACCGCTCCTGCGGGAAACAATTCACCCGAACCGCTTCCCCAGGAAACAACTCACTGCATGCAATTAATCGACATCGCGTTGCTTCACGAGGATGTAACCGAAAATCGGAGCGCCGACGAGGCCTGTCAAGATGCCGAGCGGAATCTCGTAGCCCGAGATGTTGCGCGCGAACAAATCGACCAGAATCATAAATGCTGCCGCCACCAAGATGACCGTGGGGATCAGTCGCTTGTTGTCGGAACCGACGATGCGGCGCGTGACATGCGGGATAATCAAACCCACCCAACCAATGGTGCCTGCAACTGATACGGCCGATGCCGTAAGCAATGTTGATGCGATGATGATGACGTTGCGCTCGCGACGCAGGTCAACGCCGAGCGAACGCGCTTCCTCCTCGCCGAGCGAGATGAGGTTCAAGCGCCAACGCATGGCCACGAGCACGATGGCGGCAACGATCATGACAGGCGCTGTGTAGCGCAGTACGTCGAAATCGACCTTCGCGATGGATCCGAGTTGCCAGTAGACGATTGAAGCGAGCTGCGTGTCGGGGTCGGCCACGTACTTCATGAGACCGAGGATTGAGGACATGAACCCGCCGACGATGACACCCGAGAGCACCATCATGACGTTCGAATGACGATGCATGAACTTTGGGATGGACACGGTGATGAACACGGTGACCAGACCGCCAACAAATGCGAACAGCTGCGTCTGCCAGGTGTTCATGTACAGCAAGATCGACAGCGCTGCACCCACGCACGCGCCGTACGAGACGCCCAACAAGTCAGGCGAGACGAGAGGATTCTGGAACACACCCTGGTACGATGCACCCGACAGCGCTAGAGATGCGCCTACGAGGAACGCGGCGCACACACGGGGCAAGCGGATGTTCATGATGACGTTGTAGTCGTTGGAAGTCCACGTTGGATCCGCGTTCGTGAATGGCGAGGCCAGAATCGCAAACGTGGTCTGCAAATCGACGGAGTAGCGACCGATGCACAGCGAGGCGATGGCTAATGCTGCAACCACGATGCCGCATCCTATGAGAATGATACCGAGCGGTGCTTGCTTCTTGCCCTCGATGGTCGCATCTTCGGGTGCGAACTTCTTCTTCGCTTTCCCAGCAGGTTTTTCCGCAGCACTGTCCGGCGCTGCTCCACTCGATTGGGCGCTTTCGTTCTTGTCGTTCATGGATTCTCTGCTTTCTAGGTGTCCAATCATCGCCGCATCAAATTATTCTGTATCAAAAATATCCTCTTGTAAATATCCTATCTATTCAATAATATTTAGGTGCTCGAATAATCGGAAGAATCGAGCGCCCTGCCGAGGTGAATCGGCATTGCAAGGAGGAGAAACCATGACTTACAACGACGGTATTTCAAGGCGTCAATTCGTGAAGGTCGGCTCTGGAGCCGCTGCAGCTGCATTGGTCGCAGGCTTGGCTGGGTGCTCGAGCGGATCGGGCTCGGCTGCGGCTTCCGGCTCCGCGAGCGCTAGCGCCTCCGGCAGCGCGTCTGCTGCATCTGGCAGTGGTGCTGCCGCGCGCACCATTACCGACATCAAGGGCGATGCAGTCGAGATTCCTGGCGAGATCAATACGATCGTCGACCTGTGGCATGCCCACAACCAGGTCATCATGATGCTCGGTGCCGCCGACAAACTGATCGGCACCACCGAGGTCTTCAAGAAGCGCCCGTGGCCCAATGTCATCTATCCGCGCCTGAAGGACGTCGAAGCGCTCGTCGTGGGCACCGGCGCCGGCGAGGTCAACTACGAGGAAGCTCTCAAGCTGCAGCCCGATGTCGTGTTCGCATCTGACAAGGACGTCACCGAGACTGCCCGCAAGCAGGGCTTGGCAACCGTCAACGTTGCATTCCAGGATTACGACGGCCTGCGCGAGGACATCAGGATCACGGCCGAGGTGCTCGGCGCCGATGCCCAGGAAATCGCCAAGGAGTGGCAGGACTACCTCGACGCCAACATCAAGCTCGTCGAGGACCGCATGAAGGACATCAAGGAAGAAGACCGCGTCAAGGTCCTGCACATCGCCAGCTCCGATTCGTTCACCAAGGTCGACGGCAGGAAGTGCATCGTCGACGAGTGGATCAAACTTGCTGGTGGCGTTAACGCACTCGAGAAGGAAGGCAACCTCATCGAGGTCA
>CACZIP010000202.1 GCA_902781245.1 uncultured Coriobacteriaceae bacterium
GCGTGCGCACGCGTGGCGGGCGTTATGGCTGCGAAGCAGACGTCGACGCTCATCCCGATGTGTCATCCGCTGAACATCACGAAAGCAAAGGTTGAATGCGAACCCGTGCGTGCGGGCGAGCGCGAAGATGGTCGCGTGGGCATCCACATCACCACGACGTGCGGTGTGACCGGCAAGACGGGCATCGAGATGGAAGCTCTCACCGCCGCATCCATTGCATGTCTTACGGTGTACGACATGTGCAAGGCGGTTGATCGCGGCATGGAGATCATGGATGTGCGCCTGCTCAAGAAGGACGGCGGAAAAACCGGTCTCTGGCTGCGCGACTAGTCACGTCAGAAATCTCAAACTAATCGCAAACAAAACGGTGCGGACATCCCAAGGACGTCCGCACCGCGTGTTTACAGGAACTGTGCGCTTCGGTTTATTTGGCGCTCGTCTCCTGCGCAGCAGCACCGCTGAAATACGTGAAGATTGCGTTCACATCTTCTTCAGTTGGAGCGACGATGCTGATGTTGAAGTAGGCACCGTCAACCTCGGCACATGCCTGACCAATCCACAGCTCGGCGCCGTCGTTCGCAACCTTCGTGATCATTGCCGGGATTTCGCGATTGACTCCCTCAAACTCGACGGTTGCACCATTGGACACGTACGAGACGTTCGAGCCTTGCACGCTCTCCAACGTCTTTTCGACAGCGGCCCTTTTGCTAGAATGTGCGAATGCACGACCAGGATGAGAGACTGACCAAAAAGATGGCCTCTTTTTGGTTAGAGGAGCTTTTGAGGTGAGCGAAGATGCCGAAGCCGCAAATCAAGATGGGTACAGCCATCACAAACTACCATCAGGTAAGGTTTGCGCCGAACGTCATGCTGTCATCTCATGCGACCGTGTGCGGCAACGTGAAAATCGGTGCAGGCACCTCCGTGTTTGCCGGAACGCAGATTCGCGGCGATTGCGAGCCCATCGTAATCGGTTCGAACACGAACATCCAAGAGAACTCGTGCCTGCACGTGAGCGTGGGAAGCAAGCTCACGATTGGCAATAACGTGACGATAGGGCACAACGCCGTCTTGCACGGTTGCACCATCGAGGACAATGTGCTCATTGGCATGGGCGCGATCGTGATGGATGATGCGACCATTCCAAGTGATTGCATGGTCGCCGCTGGCGCGCTTGTCACGCAAGGGAAAACGTTCGAACCGCGTTCGCTCATCATGGGCTCGCCCGCACGGGCGGTGCGTGAGCTGACCGATGAGGAGATCGAGGCCATGATCACGGTTGCTGCTCCCGCATACTCAGAGGTTGCACGTGCCATGACAGCGGAAGGCTTGATGGCTAATCCGCCTGCTGGTGCCAACATCTGGCCGCCTTCCGGCTTGCTTGGCAACTCTGCTGCTGCGGGCATGTTTCTTGGCGCTGCGTTCTGAGATAATGAGTCATTGGGACAGTCCCAATGACTCATTGAATGGAGCGCATTATGGCAAGCCAATCAAACGCTGCAAGAACGAAGCTCCCCGGCAAGACGTGGACGATCATCGTCTTGCTTGCTCTGATGGGCCAGGTGGCTTGGGCGGTCGAGAACAACTTCTTCAACCTGTTCATCCAAGATGCGTTCGGCGCATCGCTGTCGGATGTGGCCTTGATGGTCAGCGCATCTGCGCTTACGGCGACGGCGACCACATTGCTGGTGGGCGTATGGTCTGACCGCGCGGGGCGCCGCAAGGTGTTCGTAGTCGTTGGAACGCTGGTCTGGGGCTTATCCATCTGCGCATTCGCGGTGTTGCAGAACGTATCGGCAGCCCTTGCCCGTGATGCGGCGGCAGCCGCTACATTGGGCATCACGCTCACCATAGTGTTCGACTGCATCATGACGTTTTTCGGCAGCTTGGCCAATGATGCCTGCTTCAACGCGTGGATGACCGACATCACCGACGACACGAACCGCGGCCGTGTCGAGGGCGTGAACTCTGCGATGCCGTTGCTCAGCATGCTTGTCGTGTTCGGCGGCGCCATGTTCTTCATGATCGTGGGCGACGACGGTTCGGTCACGTACGACTACCCGCTGTTCTTCACGATTATCGGTGGCATTGTCATCGCTACGGGCATAGCTGCCGGAGTGCTGATGGAAGACTCGCATCCCGAGCCTCGTAAGGGTGATGGCTACTTCGCGGAGCTGGCATACGGCTTCAAGCCTTCGTCGGCGCGTGGCAACCGCATGCTCTACCTCGTGCTTGCGGCTTACTGCGTGTTTGCCATCGCCATGCAGGTCATCATGCCGTATTACGTGCTGTACCTGCGCTTGCCGTACATCCTGGGCGAAAACTACGTGTTCGTCATGGCACCGTGCATCATCATTGCCGCTGTGTTCACGATGTTCTACGGTCGCCTGGTCGACAAGCGCGGTTTCAGCTTCGCGATCATCCTTCCGCTCGTGCTGTTCCTCGCAGGATGCGCCATTCTCACCGTGATGGTGAATGCGCCCGGTGTTTTCGTGGGCAGCATGCTCATGCTTTCTGGCTATCTGGGAGCAGTGGCGTGCTTCGGCGCCGCCATCCGCAACAACACGCCGCTGGGGCACGTCGGCGCCTACCAAGGCATCCGCATCTTCATGGTCGTGCTTGTGCCCATGCTTGTCGGCCCCTGGATCGGAAGCGCCATCAGCGCTTCATCGGGCGCGGTCGTGGGCTTCGGCGTAGTTGGTGACGGTTTCACCCCTTCGTCGCTCATCTTCGCTGGTGGGGCGGCTGTGGCTTTGCTGACCTTCATCGTCCTGTTCCTCATTCGCCGCGCTGAGAAATAGTCTTTGGTTATTGGGGTTTGATCCGAATAACCAACAAGGTGTGTTTTGCGTAGAAACCTTGCAGATGCGCGAACACGTGCTATCATAGGCAAGCTGAAATTCAAGCGGGGGCTTTGCCCTCCACCTGGTTCGGCGCCCGAAGGGCAGCTGATGGGTCTCGCGAATATGGTTTGCAAGGGCATACGCCCGCGCAGTTCGCAGCCCGTCGTGTCGACGGGTTTTTTATTGGACGCGCTCAAGCGCAGGGAAGCACGTAGAAAGTAGGTGAGCACGATAGCTGCTCAGGAGCCCAGGCTCAACGAACAGATCACCGTGCGCGAATGCCGGCTGATCGGTTACGACGGCAACCAGATGGGTATCTACCCGACGGTCCAAGCCCGCCGTATCGCCGAGGATGAGGGTCTCGACCTGGTCGAGATCGCACCGAACGCTGATCCTCCCGTCTGCCGCATCATGGATTACGGCAAGTACAAGTACGATCAGGCGATCAAGGCCAAGCAGGCGCGCAAGAACCAAAGCAAGATCGAGACCAAGGAAATGAAGTTCCGCCCGAAGATCGATGTGGGCGACTACACGACCAAGAAGAAGCATGTTCTGCGCTTCCTCGAACAGGGCAACAAGGTCAAGATCACCATCATGTTCAGGGGCCGCGAAATGTCGCACCCCGACCAGGGTTTGTCTATTCTCGAGCGTCTCGCAGACGACCTGAAGGACGTCGCGGTCATCGAGAGCGCGCCGAAGATGGAAGGGCGCAACATGCATATGCTCATCGCCCCTCTGCCTGCAAACGCCAAGAAGAAGAAGGAAAAGGCTGCCAACGAGGCCGCCGAACAAGGAAAGGACGAATAAATGCCGAAGATGAAGACGCATCGCGGTTCCGCCAAGCGTTTCCGCGTGACCGGTTCTGGCAAGATCATGCGCGCCAAGGGCTACAAGAGCCACATCCTCACCAAGAAGAGCCCCAAGCGTAAGCGCAACTTCCGCAAGGAGACCGTGGTTTCCGAGGCCGACAAGAGGGTCATCGCCCGCAACCTGGGCCTTCGTTAATGTAAGTTTCCGAAGTTGCCGCAGGGTTGCTTCGCAAGATAAAGGAGAATCGTCATGGCTCGTGTTAAGCGTTCCGTCAACGCCCGCAAGAAGCGCCGCACCATCCTCGGCCGCGCGAAGGGCTACTATGGTGCCAAGTCCCGCACCTACACCAAGGCCAAGGAGCAGGTCTATCATTCGCTCCAGTACCAGTACCGCGACCGTCGCAACAAGAAGCGCGAGATCCGCAAGCTCTGGATCGCCCGCATCAACGCAGGCGCCCGCCAGAACGGCATGTCCTACTCCGTGTTCATGAACGGCCTCAAGAAGGCTGGCGTCGAGCTCGACCGCAAGGTGCTCTCCGACATGGCCATCAACGACCCGCAGGCGTTTGCTCAGCTGGTCGAGGTTGCTCGTCAGGCAGTTGCCTAACAAGTCGTTTTT
>CACZIP010000203.1 GCA_902781245.1 uncultured Coriobacteriaceae bacterium
ATTTCGAACCCGAATACACGAGGTCGATGCGCCCGTAATCCTCGCGGTGCTCGAGACAGTACAGCAAGAACGAACGCACGGGAGGCAGGCCGATGCCGCCCGAGATGAACAGCATGTCCTTGCCCTTGCAAGCCTCGGTCGGCCACCAGTTGCCGTACGGCCCGCGCAGCGATACCTCGTCGCCCACCGACAGGCTGTGCAGCTGCTCGGTGACCATACCGACCTTCTTGACGGTGAACTGCACCCACTCGTCGCTTTGCGCCGACACGACGAACATGCACTCGCCGTACGCGAGCAGGCCGAACATGCCGAGCTGGCCGGGCTCGCAGTCGAACGGCTTCTTGCCGTCGAGCGTCTGCAGCCTGAACGACTTCACATCGGGCGTCTCCTCGGTGATCTCGACCACGCGGCACACCTGCGGCACGAGGGGACGCTCGCCCTTCGCGCAGCCATGGGAAATCTCGATACTAGGCATTTGTGGCTCCAATCTCGTCGATCAACCGCGTGATGTCGAGCGCGACCGGGCACTTCTCGACGCATCGGCCGCAGCCGACGCACAGCGACATGCCGTAACGGCGCTCGAAGAAGTTCAGCTTGTGCATGAAGCGGTTGCGCACGCGCTCGAGCTTCTCGGGACGCGGGTTGTGACCGCCTGCCATGGCCGTGTACTCCGAGAACATGCAGCTGTCCCAGCAGCGGAAGCGCACGCCGTCCTTGCGACGGTTCTCTTGGCTGATGTCGAAGCAATGGCACGTCGGGCACACATAGGTGCAGGTGCCGCAGTTCAGGCATTTGATGGACAAGTTTTCCCAGATGGGATGGTCGTACATGCCCTCGAGCTTGTCGACGACCCCGTCCATGCTCACCTTGAGCGATTGGTCGCATGCGACGGGCTGCGCCTCGCCCTGCTCGAGGTACGACTCCCAGCGGGCCACCTCGGCCTCACCCTTTTCGGTTTGCGCGATGACGTTGAACGCGTCGCCGCAATCCTGAAGCATGATGTCGGCGTTCGGTGCGAGCTGCGGGTCGATGCCCATCGACTCGCAGAAGCAGGTCTCGGCCGCCTGCGCGCAGCCGATACTCACGCACAACAGCTTCTCACGCGCGTTGGCATAGAACTCGTCGACGAAGCCCTTGGTGAGGAACACCTCGTCAAGACACACGATCGAGCGCATATCGCACGGGCGGATGCCGAGCACGACCTGCTCGCGCGACTCGTCGTACTCGTAGATGCGGTAGCTGCCGTTGGCGTCGACGTCGTAGTGGTACATCTTCTGCGTCTGCGGGAACAGCAGGTCCTTCGGCGGCATGGTCGTGTTCACCAGGTCGAAGGCGGGCTCGACCCCCTCGCCGTAGCGCGCGAACTTCGCCACGCCGTCCACCACAGCCGGCACGAACACGTCGCGGCCGTTCGCCATGCTCTCGAGAAGGGGCGCCAGGTTTTGCTTTGCAAGAATCATCTGATGCCTCCTTACATGAATTCTTCGCGGTCGTTCAGGTCGTACGCAATCAGCGGCTCAACCGAATCGTCGATTGACAGGGACGACTCGAACTCGCCAAACAGATTGTTCAAATCCTGGATGACCTTGCGGTTCAACTTCATGAGCGGCAAATCCATGGGGCAAACGCGCTCGCATTCGCCGCATTCGATGCAACGGTCGCCGATGTGCATGACGCGCGTCAAACCGTAGAAGCGGTTCTCGGCAACGTTGTTCTGCTTGCCCACCCAGTTCTCGCGACGCTGGTCGACGAAGCACTCGCGGCACGTGCAGCACGGACACACGTCGCGGCATGCATAGCAGCGGATGCACTTGGCGTAGACGCTCTCGAAATAGCGCGAGCGCTCGGGCTGAGCCATCGCCTCGATCTCGGCGACTTCCGCAAAGCGCCCCTCGGGGATGGGCCATTCTCCGGCCTCGCCGATCAGCTCGTCGCATTCGACCGGGTTGCCATGACGGCACTCGGCGCATTTCTTCAGCAACTCGTCGGTCTTGCGGTCCTTCATGCCCGGGCACGCGACGCCGATCAGGTAGACATCCTCGCGCTTGATCACCTGGTCGATGATCATGCGCACGATGGCGCGGCTGTCGCAACCGCGCACGACCAGGCCAACCTTGCCGCGCGCAACGACGTCGCGAGCGTATTTCGCAAGCGTGTTGACGCAGTATTCGTTGAACACGAGCTTGTCGGCATCGGCAGCGTCGGTGATGACAAGCGGCGTCGTCTGGTTGTGGAAACGTCCAGCCTCCCAACCGATGAACGTGGCGACCTCACCGCTTTCGAGCAGCTCTTTCGCACGCTGGCGGATAGCATCTTGAGCAGTCATCACGCAGTCACCTCCTCGGGCACGGCGTCGAACGCGCCATCGTCATCAGGCACGGGAGGCAGTTCGAACTGGGGAATTTCCCTCGTCAAGTTCAGCGGGCCGAGCGCACGAACTTGCTCGACGACCGACATGACCGTATCGCGGAACTTTCCCGCCTCGGCGCCGGAGATCCAACGCACCTGGAAGCGATCGGGCTCAAGTCCTTCGTACTCGAGCAGGCGCTTGAAGATCATCATGCGGCGACGCGCATAGTAATTGCCGGTGACGTAATGGCAATCGCCCGGATGGCAGCCGCACACGAGCACGCCGTCGCAACCCTTGTTCAAGGCCTCGATGACGTACTGCGGGTTCATGCGGCCCGAGCACGGGATGCGCAGGACGCGCACGTTCGCCGGGTAGTTCATGCGATTGAGACCTGCCAGGTCGGCACCCGTGTAGGTGCACCAATGGCAGCAGAAAGCGATGATCTTGGGTTCCCAATTCTCGGGGATTTGAGCAGCTTGGGTGTTTTCTACCACTGACACAGCGCATCGACCTCCCTCATGATCGACTCGTTGGTGTAGCCGAGCAGGTCCATCGCGCCGGCGCGGCATGTGACCGTACAGGCTCCGCAGCCCTGGCACAGGCCGGGGTTGACCTGGGCGACCGGGCGCGTGACCTTGCGCGAGTTCTCGCGGAACTGCTTCTCGACAATCGAGATGGCGCCGTACGGGCAGATGTTCACGCAAGCGCCATCGCCCTGGCAGATCGCCTCGTTCACACGCGAGATCTGCGGGTTCGACTGCAGCTTGTCCTTGTTCAGCAGGCCGATGACCTTCGAGGCTGCAGCACCTGCCTGGCAGACCGAGTCGGGAATGTCCTTCGGGCCTTGGGCGGTGCCGGCCAGGAAGATGCCCGCAGTGTTCGTCTCGACGGGACGCAGCTTCGCATGCGCCTCGACAAGCCAGCTGTCGGCATCGCGGCCGACCGTGAACTTGGCGGCAAGCTCGTCGATGCCCTCGGCGGGCACCATGGCGGTCTCGAGCACGACCATGTCGGCCGCAACCGTGACCTGGCTGCTCGTGAGCGTGTCCTCGCCTTTGCAGATGAGCTTTCCGCCCTCTTGGTAGATCTTCGACACGCGGCCGCGCACGTACTGCGCGCCGTCGTGCAGCGTGTTCATGTAGAACTCGTCGTAGCCCTTACCAGGCGTGCGCACGTCCATGTAGAACACGTAGCAGCGGCCATCGGGCACCTTGTCGAGGTACTGATGGGCATGCTTGGCGCTGTACATGCAGCACGCGCGCGAGCAGTACGCCTTGCCCTTGTGCGGGTCGCGGCTGCCGACGCATTTGATGATGACGACGTTCTTGGGTTCGGTGCCGTCGGACGGACGCAGGATGTGACCCTCGGTCGGACCGGACGCGTTCACGAGGCGCTCGAACTGCAAGCCCGTGATGACGTCAGGATATTTCCCTCCGCCATACTCGGGGTACAGCGGCTTCCAGTCGATGAGCTGGTAGCCCGTGGCGAACACGACCGCGCCGTACGTCTCGGTCGTCACCTTGTCCTCGTCCTCGTAGTTGATGGCGCCTGTCGGGCACACCTTCGCACACACGCCGCATTTGCCCTCGGTGAGCTTGCGGCACGCCTTCGCGTCGATGACCGGCTTGGCCGGAACAGCTTGCGGGAACATCTTGTAGATGGCCGTGCGCTTCGACATGCCCTGCTCGAACTCGTTGGTCACCCAAGCATGGCTTGCGCCCACACGGGAGAGGGTGTCCAGCTGAAGGCCGGAATCCACATAGGCGTCATCAAAGTAGACGGCCGCCTGGAGCGGAACCTCGTTTCTTGCCAGCTGGTCCTGGCCGTAGAGGTGGCCAAACTCGGTATCTGCCATGAGGATGTCCATCGCAGGGGCAAACGGCTTGAGCGACGGGTCCTCCTTGAACATCCAGGGGAAC
>CACZIP010000204.1 GCA_902781245.1 uncultured Coriobacteriaceae bacterium
ACGGGATAACGTATTTTAAGTTCAATGCAGATTTACCCGACGAGCGGGATATAAGGTATAACGAAGATAAGCACCTCGGCACAGGAACATCCACGATGACTATTACTGTCGATGGGAAAACTGCACATCTGACATTCGCTTTTGAAACTACCGACAATGGGGAGCAGATGATGGGGGGTAATGCTATCCACGTCATCAGTGCAAAGCTTGGCAACGAGGTCATCACTTTGGTGAAGGACACGTCTTTGTGCTTCGTGCTCGCCCTTGCCGAGATGTTCACAATCGTCAAGCAGATCGTGGCTGCACAGGTGAGCATGGTGCCTTTCATCCTCGCCGCGCTCGTCTATTGGGGCTTCACAATGCTTGTCGAGTTCTTGCTCGGCCGCGTTGAAAAGCATTTCGATTACTACCACGACTAGGATGGAGGAATAGTCTATGGCATCGGAAAACATCCTGGTCAATCTCGAGCATGCCCGCAAAAGCTTTGGTGAGACCGAGGTTTTGAAAGATATTTCGCTGACGGTAGAAGAAGGCGAGGTGCTCGCAATCATCGGCCCGTCAGGTGGTGGCAAATCGACGCTCCTGCGCTGTTGCACGCTACTTGAAACGCTCGATGGCGGCTCGCTTTCATTTGCCGATGTTGTCGTAACAACCGATGACGGGTCTGGTGCTGTCTATGCCGACAAGAAAACTCTTGCAAAGGCACGCACCCATTTCGGGCTCGTATTCCAGAACTTCAACCTGTTCCCGCACTACACCGTGATGAAGAACCTCATCGACGCACCGGTAAGCGTGCAGAAGAAGCCGAAAGCTGAAGCAGAGGCAAAAGCACGTGAGCTCATCGTGAAGATGGGCCTCGAGGGTAAAGATGACATGGTACCCTGCGAGCTGTCGGGTGGACAGCAGCAACGCGTAGCCATTGCGCGCGCCCTCATGCTCGATCCCGATGTTCTGTTCTTCGATGAACCGACAAGTGCGCTCGATCCTGAGCTCACCAAGGGTGTTCTCAAGGTTATTCGCGGGCTTGCAGAAGAGCACATGACCATGGTTATCGTCACGCATGAGATGGCATTTGCGCGTGACGTTGCAGACCATGTCATATTCATGGATGGCGGCGTCATCGTCGAGCAGGGCCCCGCCAAGCAGGTTATTGAGAACCCGCAACATTCCCGCACGCGCGCATTCCTTCATAGCGATAGCTAAAAGCATTCTGATAGCTCGTCAAATTCGAGAATTCGGCGGCATTCATCGGTTCCTGAAAGGAACCTTAAAACATGATGCCCGAAAGTGACGGAATGGTTTAAAACTCGATGTCATCGGTTTTTCGGTGCTATGGTTCAGTCGACAAGACGAACCATGCACATGAAGGAGCGTTGTCATGAGTGATCAGAATTATTGGAACACCCTTACGGGCGAGGCTGGAAACAACGAGTCTCAATTCACAGGCTCAAATCAGCCAACGCAGGCATTCAGGTCAGGCACCACTGATACGATGCCGCCTGTTGCTGAAGCACAGTCAGCACAACGTCAAACATATTCATATGGTACTCCCCAGAGCCAAGGCTACAGTTACAAGAACACGACTGCGCAGAAGACAGCCTCTCCAGGCAAAACATTCCTGTTTGCCTTCCTTGGAGCACTGCTTGCCTTCGCTCTTGCATTTGGCGGATTTGCAGCATGGCAAGGCATGCAAAACACGAACGTCATATCTAACAACACAGCGCAAAGCGATCGCACGCTTGGCTCCTCTGACCCTTCGGTCATCAACGCTATCGATGAGGGCTTGACGCTTCCTGAAGCGGTTGCAGCAAAAGCTTTGCCTTCGGTAGCTTACATCGGTGTGTATGCAACGCAGTCGAACGCATATAGCCTTTATGGCTACAGCATGGGCGGACAATCGAACGAGCTGCAAGAAGTTGCACTAGGTAGCGGTGTTGTTCTAAGCGATGACGGCTACATTTTGACGAACTACCATGTCGTTGAGGGTGCCGAAGCTATCAAGGTGACGATCGAAGGTGTCGAGTACGATGCGGACGTCATCGGTACTGATCCAAGCAGCGATCTCGCTGTTATCAAGGCGAAGAACGCTACCGGCTTAACGCCTGCTGATATCGGCGATTCAGACAATCTCGTTGTTGGAGAATGGGTTATGACGGTCGGTTGCCCATTCGGTCTCGAGCAATCTGTTGCAACCGGCGTGGTCTCCGCGACGTCTCGCTCCAGAATCGTCGACGACAGCCAGTACGGCTACGGTTCAGGATATGGCTCTTCTGAACCGACGCTGTATCCGAACATGATCCAAACTGATGCGGCCATCAACCCCGGAAACTCCGGTGGAGCACTCGTCGACTCCGACGGCAAGGTCATAGGTATCAATACGCTGATAGCATCCTATTCCGGAAACTACTCGGGTGTTGGTTTTGCAATCCCGATCAATTACGCAATCAACATCGCCGATCAGATCATCGACGGTAAAACGCCTACTCATGCGAAGCTTGGTGTCTCCCTCGTCAATGTGACTTCGCAAGTTGCAAAACGCTACAATCTTGCATCTGATTACGGTGCATATGTACAGGAAGTTTCGGCAGGATCCGGTGCTGAAAATGCAGGCATCGAAGCAGGCGATATCATCATCGCGTTTGATGGCGAGAAGGTTTCTTCGTCGACGGATCTTACGCTCGATGTCCGTGAGCATAACCCTGGTGATACTGTCACGATTACCGTAAATCGCAATGGCGAGGAAAAGTCGTTCGACGTAACGCTCGGGTCGGACGAGCAAGAGCTTGCTGCCGTAAGTGCGCAAAGCCAGCAATCGGGTACTGAGCAGCAAAACCCCTATGGTGGCAACGGGAACGGCAGCAACAGAGGCTACGAAGGATACAGCTACGAGGACCTCCTGCATTTCCTCGATCTCCTATAGGGTGATGACTTGAACTTCGAACAGCTAGCATATACAGCCCAATAAGACGAACTGAAGCCCCGTTTTCACAGACGGGGCTTTTCTTTTCAGGTAATATTGTTCGTGGTTCAAAACGAGCGAACAGGAGGAAGTCCATGCTCGACGACTACAAGTACAAACGCGTTCTTTTGAAAATCTCCGGTGAGGCCCTTGCAGGCGATCAGGGTTACGGCATCGACCCTAAGGTCGTTGACGATCTTGCTGAAGAGATCCTTCCCATCGTCAAAGATGGCGTGCAGCTCGCCGTCGTAGTTGGAGGCGGCAACATCTTCCGTGGACTCGCTGGTTCCGCAGAAGGTATGGATCGCGCTCAGGCTGATTACATCGGCATGCTGGCAACGGTGATGAATGCCTTGGCTTTGCAAGACGCATTCGAGCGTCACGGCATTTTCAGCCGTGTTCAATCGGCCATTAACATGCAAGAGGTTTCCGAGCCCTACATCAGGCGTCGAGCGATGCGCCATCTTGACAAGGGCCGTGTGGTCATCCTCGCTGCAGGTACCGGCAACCCATATTTCACGACAGACACCACGGCTGCACTCAGGGCCTGTGAGCTCGATGTCGATTGCCTCATGAAAGCCACTAAGGTCGATGGCGTTTACGATAGCGATCCGGTCACCAACCCCGATGCGAAGAAGTTCGATCGCATCAGCTACATGGAGGTCCTCAACAGAGGCCTTCACGTCATGGATGCCACTGCAACGTCGCTTTGCATGGACAATGACATGCCGATGATTGTTTTCGACCTCACAACTTCGGGCAATATTTCACGTGCTCTTAAGGGCGAAAGCGTCGGTACAACGGTAGAATAGGGAAGATTGGTCATCATTATTGATGGAATCATAGAAGGGGATAGAAATGGATGTCGATGAGATTCTGCTTACGGCAGAAGAGAAGATGGGCAATGCCGTAGAGGCTTTGGGCAACGCCTTCGGAAGTGTTCGCACAGGACGCGCAAACGCGCGTGTGCTCGATCGAATCAAGGTCGATTACTATGGCGCAGCAACGCCCATCAATCAACTTGCCGGCATCAAGACCCCTGATGCACGATTGCTCGTAATCGAGCCATGGGACAAGAGCTCTTTGAAAGCCATTGAGCACGCGATCATTGAAAGCGATCTTGGTGTCACGCCTTCGAATGATGGCATGTGCATCCGTCTGCCGTTCCCAGCACTGACCGAGGAGCGTCGTCGCGAACTCGTGAAGCAGTGCAAAGGATATGCCGAGGATGCCCGCGTTTCCGTCAGAAATGCACGTCGCGAAGCTAATTCTCAGCTTGGCAAAGCCGAGAAGGCCGGCGATA
>CACZIP010000205.1 GCA_902781245.1 uncultured Coriobacteriaceae bacterium
TTGATGACACGCGATGCTGCCACTTGGACAAACTATGCCGAGGCGCTGGCCTTTGTGGGCAATTCGCTTCTTGCTCCCATGAATCAGACCGGCACCGTCGGTCTCGAACCTGAGTTTTGGGAGAGTTTTCCCAGCTTCGACGATGTGCATGTGGCCGTAGCGCTCGAGGCATGCGAGGCTTATGCGGCTGCCGCTCAGCAGCTCGCTGCTGAAGGTGGCAATCCTGTTCAGCAGGCATCGGTCGAGTACACCAAGCTCTTTGTAGGCCCGCCGCGTCCTGCGGCTGCTCCATGGGAGACCATGTACCGTCCTGGCTCCGAAGGTGCCACGGTAGGGTTCGGTCAGGCGACGTTCGAGATGCGCGCCCTCCTGCGCGAAGCGGGACTTGAGGTCTCAAACGAGAACAACCAGTATGCCGACCATATCGGCATCGAGCTGCTCTATGCATCGGTGATCTGCGAACGTCTCGCGCAAGCTGATGGCGACGCTGAGGCTCAAGAAGAGCTTGCCGAAAAGCTCAAAGGTTTCGCTCAGAATCATCCACTCGCTTGGATTGGGAAGCTGCAGGTCGCTGTTGCCTCGGTTGAGCCTGCTGGCTACATTGCCGCGCTGCTCGAGCTCGGGCGGGCTCTGCTCTCATCGATATAAAGCTACCCTAGGTGAGTCAGGGGCCAGGGCGCCGGCTCACTCCTGATTATCTGCGTCACCAGAAGATTGCGGTCTGGTGGGAATGGCCTGCTTGCCTGACAGGTCGATGCTCTCATTGCGGCGCTGGGACGAATAGCGCACGGTGACGCGCTCTCGGGTGCCCGTGCCGGCACCATTTGAGTTGCTGGTCGATGCTGCCCAGCTCATGAATGCGGTGATGGCGAAGACGATTGCAAGCCACAGGCCAAGTGCAAGCCACGCTAGCCAAAGCGGCGTACCAAGGATGAAGTGGGTGACGAACAGTACGACTGCTGGAATGACCCAAAAGCAATTCAAAATCAGATTCAACCCGAAGCACAGCAAAAACCCGCCATCGATGCCCGGACGTTTCATCGCTGCACCTCCTCGGTCGTTTTGCTATTGAGCCCATTGCCGTTGTGCACATTCTTGCACGGTTCGGCGCGACACAGCGAAACGGTCGACTTATTGTCATATTCGAGCTGCAACGCTTCCGTTGAAGAGTCGAACGCCTAGGGCACGTACGCAAACAGCGTCGGGTCGCCTTCCCCCATGATGTTGGCGTAGTCGAGGAAGCGGTAATTCATCACCTGAGCGTTGCACCCATCCTCATAGCTGTAGCGGTTCCCCTCGCTGTCGTAGTAGGCGCCGAAAGCGGTGATGACGGGAAATGCCTGCATGAGCTCGAGCTGGAAAGCATAGTACGGCGAAAGTCCCACACCGGCCAACTGCGCAACTGTCGCTGGCAGGTGGTTCATGCTCACATACTCCAGCATGTCGATGCCGGAATCGGCCAAGTCGAAATTCGCCCATATCACGTAGGGCGTTGCGCGCAGCAATAGGTCGAGCTCGTCTTCGGAATACGTTTCGGTGTCGGCGATGCTGGCAGCGAAGCTGGGGGAGTGGTCTCCAGCCATGCAAACGATGGTAGGTCGATCAGAGTGCGCGAAGTAATCGACGAGCTTTACGAAAGCCGCATCTGATTCGGCGATACCCGTGAGGTATTCGTTGACATCATCGTTGTAGCCACCGAAATTGCCTATCGCATGCACGGTGTCGTATGAGTCGTCGCTCGAACTCCAGTTTCCATGATTCTGAATAGTGAGGCAGTACATGAACTGCGGTCGGTCGATGCCCTCCTCGGCGGCAGCTGCACGATTCTCTTCGTACCAGCGAATGGCGTTGGCGTAGGTGCTTTCATCCGACTCGTACCAGCGATCTCGCGGAGATTCGAGGTCTTCAAACGAATCGATGAAATACACGTGGTCGAACCCCATAGCCGGATACGCTGAGTTTCGCGAGTAGTTCACGGCATTGCTCGGATGGCAAGCGGTGGTCTCGTACCCTTGCGCCTTCAACATCGTGACAAGGCTCGGTGCTTCGGTCATATCGACAGTGAAGAACGGTGATCCACTCAATGCAAGCGGTGCCATCGAGTTGCCTGTCAACAGCTCGTATTCCGACTTATTTGTGCCACCCCCGATGCTGGGGACCACTGCATAGCCGGTGATGGCGCCGTCGAGCGAGTTGATACCTTGCATATAGTCGACGTCAGTGGCGAAATAGCTTGCCTGATGGAGGTCGTAGAACGTCTCGTTGAGGATGAGGACGATATCAGGTGTTGCAGTTTGCGAAACCTGCGATGGCATATCGATATCGGCAAGCCGCTCTTCCGAATAACCCTCTGGCTTTTCGATGAGGTTGAAACAGGTCTGCAGCGTGTCGACTGTGCAAGGAACGTATCCGTAATAGGGATAGGCGGTTGTCCAATTCCATATGAGCACATGGGCAGGCTTGACAGCATTCGGAGATGCGTATCCGAAAAACACGATGAGCGCGGCCGCGACAAGCAGGCCGAGGCTACGTTTCCACGACCTCTTTCCAAAAACCGAACGTTTTTGCATGGTCCGCAATCCGAGAAACGAGATTGCCAGCTCGATAGCACCGAGTGCCAAAATGCCCGAGATGACGGGCGTGAATTCCAGCGTGTACGATCCCATCACGTTTGCGGCGGTTGCGGCATTCTTGAGCTCGAGAAACGAGAGTGGTCCACCGTGGAACTCGATGACGTAATAGTTGGTGATGGCGATGAGCGTCGACATTGCGGAGATGATGGCACCTGACGCGGTGAGGCTGCCGCATATTGCGTAAATGAAACAGAAAAGTGCCCCGAGGGTGAAAACGCTCAGCACCATGAATTCGACAGGCATCGTCTGGAAAAATGCGAAACAATCGGTATTCCATTGCGTGCTCATGTCGAGCTGAATCCAGCATAAAACGAGTAGTGCGACGAGCAAAACGACACACAAAATTGGGCGAGCTACGCGCTTCGCCTTGGTGCCGCCAGGCTTGATACCTGTTCGTACCGTTTCCTCACCCTCCAGAGACATGGTGGTCATAATAGCGTTTGTCTCTTTGGAAGCGTATGGGAATTCACTATGAATATATATGGCCAGTATCGGTTATGAGCTTGTTTTCGCTGCCCGTGCTCTATAACCGACGCCGCGTACGGTTTCTATCTGGATGCTCGAGCTCTCTTCGAAGCGTTTCCGAAGCCGCCTGATATGTACGTCGACAGTGCGCTCGTCTGTTCCCGTGCGAATTCCCCAGATGTCATCCATGATGTCCCGGCGTGTGAAGATACGGCCAGGCGAAGCGCACAGTTTGAAAAGCAATAAGAACTCCTTGGGCGGAAGGGCAATGACACTCGAGCCTTCGGTCACGGTGAGCGAGCTCGAGTCGAGGGCGGCGTTGCCGATCACGATTCGCTGGTTCGAAGTGTTGCGCGTACGTCTAAGCAAGGCAGACAATCGGAGTGCAAGTTCGTTCAAATCAACGGGTTTCACGAGGTAATCATCACACCCTGCATTGAAAGCCCGTTGCTTTAATTTGAGGTCGTTTTGGGTTGAGGTCGCCAAGATGGGCACCTCTTCATCATTGGCTCTGATGCGCTCTATGACCATGAAACCGTCGATGCTGGGGAGGTCGTGGTCGCAAATGACGATGTTTACGCTGTTCGAATCAATAATCGAGAGCGCTTCGAGGGCATCGTGAGCTGAAACTGTGTCGTATCCCTGCTTTGCGAGGAATGAGCAGTATTGGGAGTTGAGCCTCTGGTCGTTCTCGATGACGAGCGCTTTAAGCATCGCAATCCCTTTACCAGTAAATGATGAATATTTACTAATATATAAATGATGATGAATTATACAAACATTATCAACTACAAATGAACTGAATGTTAACGATTTGCATCGTGCCGTTCATCGAGGTTTTTTCAAATCTCTCTAATATGGCAAGTTGTGGTGCTGTATGGGTTCCACAAATGTTGGAGCGATATCAGGCTAGCGGAACAGGCCAAGTATGGGGTCCGTTCATTTTAGGGGCGTTAACCCGATGTCGCTTAAATGCGATTCGCACGGAAGGGGGCGAAGACCAGAGTGTGAGCAGCTCTTGACCATACGTGCTCAGATACTGGAAATCCTTAAAAGGAGGGTTTGATGAACGGAAAAGAGTTTACCGTTTCTGAGGTCATTGACTCTTTCGGTATCAATGGCCACACCTGGTTGATGTTTGTCCTTTTGGGC
>CACZIP010000206.1 GCA_902781245.1 uncultured Coriobacteriaceae bacterium
GGCACAGTGCTCCCTGGGAAGGGTGTGCCATTTTCAAAATGGCACACCCTTCCCAGGGAGCACTGTGCCACCAGAACCAAAAGGCCGGAAGAGGACTGCCTCTTCCGGCCTTGATCGGCTAAATATTCGTTTCTGGCTACATCAGCTTGCAGATTTCCTCCGCGAAGGTGATGGGGTCCTCGACCGGCAAGCCTTCGACGAGAAGCGCCTGGTTGTACAGCAGATCGGTGTAGAGGCGCAACTTCTTCTGGTCGCCCTCCGCAAAGGCGGTCTTCAGCGTCTCGAAGGCGTTGTGCTGGGCATTGAGTAGCAGCACGCGCTCCGCGCGCGGAATCTGATCGGCATCGGGGCCCATCGAGAGGATGCGCTCCATCTCGAGCGAAACGGGACCGCCCGCGGTCAGACGCGCCGGGGCCTCCATCGACGTTGCCGAGACTTCGATCTTCGAGATGTTGAGGCCGAGAATCTCCTTCATGGCCTCGAACATTTCCTTGTTCTCTTCGGCCACCTTGGTCGCGATTTCCTTCTCGTCATCGCTGGCCAGGTCCAAATCGGCAGTCTGGATGTTCTTGAGCTCCTTCTCTTGCCAGGTGTTCATGGATTTGAACACGAACTCGTCGACGTCGTCGGTGCACAACAGCACGTCAAAGCCCTTGAGCTGCAGCGTTCTCACGTACGGCAGATTGCGCAAGCGCTCAATCGAATCGCCCGCTGCATAGTAGATGTCCTTCTGATCCTCGGGCATGGCTTCGAGGTATTCAGCAAGCGTGATGTACTTCTGCTGGGCAGACGAGAAGAACATGAGCAACGGGGCGAGTTCGTCAGCCTTGGTGCCGTAGCTCTGGTAGATGCCGAACTTGATCGAACGGCCGAAGTTGTCGAAGAACAGCTCATAGTCCTCGCGGTCGTTGTCGCGCATCTTCTCGAGCTCGGTGGTGATCTTCTTCTCGACCTTCTTGGCAATGGCGCGCAGTTGGCTGTTGCGCTGCAGCGTTTCGCGCGAGATGTTGAGCGTCAGGTCGGACGAGTCAACAACGCCGCGCACGAAATTGTAATAGTCGGGCAGCAGATCGGCGCACTTGTCCATAATCAGCACGTTGCTGCTGTAGAGCGCCAAGCCCTTCTCGTAATCGCGGCTGTACAGATCGAACGGCGGACGGCTGGGAATGAACAGCAGCGCCTCGTAGTTGAGCGCACCTTCGGCATGCACGCTGATCACACGCTGCGGGTCTTCGAAATCGTGGAAATCGGACTTGTAGAACTCGGCGTACTCTTCGTCGGTGACCTCGGATTTGCGGCGCTTCCAGATAGGGATCATCGAGTTGATGGTCTCGATTTCGGTGACGTCCTCATACTGGGTGACATAGCTGTCGTCGGCGTCTTCGGGCTTAGGCACCTCACGCGACTTCGTGACCTCCATGCGAATGGGATAGCGCACGTAGTTGCTGTAGCGCTTGATGAGCTCGCGCAGCTTCCACTCGCTCAGATATTCGCTGTAATCGTCCTCGTCGGTATCGTCCTTCAGCAGCAGGATGATATCGGTGCCATGCGTGGGCTTGTCGTCATCGGAGCCCTTTGTGATGGTATAGCCTGCAACGCCGTCGGAAACCCAGATGTTCACCTCGTCGCTTCCAAACGCGCGGCTGACAACCTTCACTTTCTTTGCCACCATGAACGACGAGTAGAAGCCGACGCCGAACTGACCGATGATGTCGGCGGCATCCGTGCCGGTGAAGTCGTTCTCGTCCTTGAACTCCTGGCTGCCAGAATGAGCAATGGTGCCCAAATTCTTCTCGAGCTCGTCGGCGTTCATGCCAATGCCCGTATCGGACACGGTGATCGTGCGGGCGTCCTTGTCGAAGCTGACTGCGATTTCGAGGTCGCTCTTCGTCAGCTGCACCTCGCTGTCGGTCAAGCTGCGGAAATACAGCTTGTCAACGGCGTCGGATGCATTGGAGATGAGTTCGCGCAGGAAAATCTCGCGATTCGTGTAGATCGAGTTGATCATCAAATCGAGAAGCTTCTGGCTCTCTGTCTTGAACTTGCGCATAACGGTTGGTCGCTTCCTTTCAGTGCTAAAAACGAACAGTGGGGAACGTCCCCACTGCCGGGTTTTAGCAGTCTTACCTTACGAGTGCTAATTTGTATTGTAGTACGACGTTGCAAAAAGAGTCGAATGGAATCGTGACGATTTGATGACGATGCCGTGGTAGCATTTCCTTGTACACATTTCCAGCTGATTGCGGAAGGAAAGAGCCACCATGGCAGAGTTCGAATTCGAGCACCTCATCGAGAGCATCCCCGACTACCCGAAACCGGGCGTCGTCTTCAAGGACATCACGCCGCTGCTAGCCGACCCAGATGGTTTTGCCGCCACCATCAAAAACCTTGCTGACCCGTACCGCGACGCCGGTGTGACGAAGGTCGTCGGCGCCGAGGCGCGCGGTTTCATGGTGGGAGCACCCGTCGCACGCGAGCTGCATGCAGGGTTCGTGCCGGCGCGCAAGCCGGGAAAGCTTCCCCGCGAAGTGGCGTCGGAAGAATACGCGCTCGAATACGGCACCGATTCGCTTCAGGTGCACGTGGACGCGTTCGGTCCTGGCGACAAGGTGCTCATCGTCGATGACCTGGTAGCCACAGGCGGCACGATGGTGGCGATGATCAAGCTCATTCAGAAGTCAGGCGCCGAACTCGTCGGAGTCGCTTGCTTGATGGAGCTCGAGTTCTTCCATCCGCGCGACATCCTCGCAGGCGTGACCGACAAAGAGCTCCACTCGCTCGTCAAGGTGTCTTAGCTCTCACTGTTTGGAATAATGCGCGAACGAAAGAACACGGTACTGCTGTTTTCGAAGCTTCCTGAAGTGGGGCTTGTGAAGACGCGCTTGACCACGCTCAAAGACGGCTGGTTCGAGCCCGAGGTAGCCTCGGCGCTGTACCATTGCATGCTGTTCGACGTCGTCGAAATCATCTGCGCGGCACTCGCAGACCTCGAGGAGGCTGACGCAAAAGGCGACGTGCGCGACACATATGAGCTCGTCATCTCGACAGCACCTGCGCGAAACCTCGAACCCATGCGCAAGCTGTTCGAAGACGCGGGCACCTGGCCACGTGAAATCGTATTCATCAACGACGAAGGTTCGAACTTCGACGAACATTACAACCATGCGTTCCAACAAGCATGGGACCGCGGAGCTGACTGCATCCTCTCGATGGGCGCCGACATGCCAGCACTCACCAAGTCCGATGTGAAATTCGGGTTCGAGCAGCTGCACAAACTCGACGGCCTTCCCAACGGCGGCATCGTGCTGGCACCCGACCAGGAGATGGGCGTATCGGTTGTCGGATGGACGCGTGACACCGACTTCTCTCACACGGGCGTGTTCTACAACCAGACTGGCCTGACCGTGCTGCCTGCCTACATCGAAAAGGCGCGTCTCAACAACTTGCCGGTGCTTTGGCTGCCCCCAATTCCCGACGTCGACACCATGGCGGATTTCTATCACAACGTCACGTTGGTCGAAGCGCTTTGCTACTGCGCAGAGTTCGACGATATCTGCCCCCCGTGGCGCACCGCCCAAGCCCTTGAGGAAATGGGCTTCAGCCACGTCTATATCGCACCCAATGACCTGCGCGATCCCCGCGACGAGATCGACCAATGACATAGAGTTGTTACCCCATTATTTCTGTTTCAGGGTATGATGGGTCTTGCGAGGGAACCACGACCTTCATGGAGGTGAACCGTGGCCAACACAACTACGTACCAGTGCCCTAACTGCAACGGAAGGCTTGTGTTCGATGGATCCGAAGGCAAACTTCGTTGCGAGTTCTGCTCATCGCTGTTTACCCCCCAAGAAATCGAAGCGCTATACGCTGCCAAGCAGGAACAAGCCGATGCCAAGGTGTCGGGAGACCGTAAGGACGAAATCGATTCAACCCAGGTTTCGGCTGCAGCTGCATCGACAAGCGAAGCGGTGCATGTCCAGCCTGCAAAGACCGAGTTGACAGGCGACCCAATCCAGGACTACATCGCCCAATCGAAATGGAGTTCGGCGGAAACTGACAACCTGCGCGCGTTCAACTGTCCTGCCTGCGGCGCCCAGCTGCTCGTCGACCAAGTCACGGCAGTCACAAGCTGCCCGTATTGCGGCAACAATGCCGTCGTTCCCGGCCAGCTGTCCGACGTGCTCAAACCTGACTACGTCATACCCTTCAAGCTCGACCGCGACGCCGCCATC
>CACZIP010000207.1 GCA_902781245.1 uncultured Coriobacteriaceae bacterium
GTCCAGCAGGCCGCACCAGAGCTTCTCGCTGAAGGTGGTGACCTCGCCGTCCTGCTGCTTGAGAATCCGGAGGAAGTCCTCCATCGTGCCGCGCCGGTCGAGGATGTCGCTGCACGACGCGCGGCCCTGGGCGACCGCTACGACGAGGTTCAGGCGCGCGTGAACGAGATCCTGGGCGCGGCGGGCACGAGCTCGACCCCCATGGACGTCGACGCCATGGCACGCGCGGTGATCCGCGGCGACTACGGCAACGGGGAGGAGCGCAAAAGACGTCTGGGCTCCTACTACGACCTCGTGCAGTCCCGCGTGAACGAGATGCTCTTATGATGTCGGGGCTGCGCTGGCTGGGCAGGCAGGTCGTCTGGCTGGCGAGGGTCGTGGCAAGCGTGGCGGCTCTGCTCGTGTTCCTGCCGCTGGTCCCCGTGCTCAGGGCGTTCAGCGACCTGGACGAGCCAGATGGCGACCCATGGTGACAAGAGGGCCACCCGTGCGATGCGGGTGGCCCTTGTCTTGCTGGGGTATGTGGCGTTGGCTAGTCGGTGACGTCGGGCGCATGGAATCGAGCGTCGCCGTTGCCGGTGAGGACGTCACGCCACCACTTGGAGCTCTCGTAGCCGGACGTGCAGAGCATGTCGAGCACCTTCTGGCGGATCTCGGGCGGCTGCTGCTCGAAGTCGGCGCGCATGGCATCGAGCAACGCCTTGCTCGAGTCGTGCATCTCCTGGACGATCTCGCGCTTCTCCTCGAGCGTGGAGCTCTCGGGCGAGTACTCGCAGAGCTCCCCTCTGAAGTACGCCATCTCCTCCGCCTGGATGAGTTCATTCAACTTCGCTTCGTCAATCATGGTTCCCCTTTCCCCTATGTCCCCAAGCGCTTTTTGGCATCCTGGACTGCTACAAATTCCGCTACAAATAATCCCGAAAGAAGCGTTTTCCTTTGAGAAGAAGTGGTGTGCCGATTTCTCGAACACACCACTTCTCACCTGCGAAAACGATTACTTTTGGGGTGAAGCGCTGACTTCTGGTTTGCCCCGCTTTTTACTCCCACTCAACTGTTCCAGGCGGCTTGGGAGTCACGTCGTACACAACGCGGTTCACGCCAGGCACTTCGGCAACAATACGGCTCGAAATCTTCCCTATCACCTCGTAGGGAAGCTTCGCCCAATCGGCAGTCATGGCATCGGTGCTCTCCACAGCGCGGATGATCACCGGACGCTGGTATGTGCGCTCGTCGCCCATGACTCCCACGCTGCGAATGTCGGGCAGCACGGCGAAGTACTGCCAGCAGCTGTGCTCGGAATTTCGCTCCCCCGTCTCCTCGTACAGCTTCGCGTTGTAAGTATCGAGTTCCTCGCGCACGACAGCATCGGCGTTCTTCAGAATCTCGAGTTTCTCGGGCGTCACATCGCCAATGATTCGGATGGCCAGCCCCGGTCCCGGGAACGGCTGTCGCCACACGATGTGGTCAGGCAACCCGAGCGCCGTGCCAAGTGCACGAACCTCATCCTTGAAGAAATGGTCGAGCGGCTCGATGAGGTCGAACGATACGCCTTCCGGGAACGGAATCAAGTTGTGATGCGACTTGATGGTCGAAGCTTTGCCACCCGTCTTACGCGCGCCGCTCTCGATGATGTCGGGATATATCGTGCCTTGGGCCAGATACTTCACACCATCGAGCTGCTGTGCAACCGTGAAGAACTCCTCCCAGAACTGCGTGCCGATAATCTTGCGCTTCTGCTCCGGGTCGGTAACGCCTTCAAGCAGCTTCGCGTAGCGTTTCTCGGCATGAACGTGCACGAAGTCGACGTCGAACTGATTGGTGAACACCTCCTCGACTTCTTCAGGTTCGTTCTTGCGGAGCAATCCATGGTTCACGAACACACAGGTGAGCTGCTTGCCAATCGCACGTGCACAGAGAGCGCCGACAACGCTTGAGTCAACTCCACCGGAAAGGCCGAGAATGACGCGGTCCTTCCCCACCTTGGCGCGCACGCCGTCAACGAGCTCGTCAATCAGATTGTCCATGCTCCATGTCGGCTCGAGACCGCAAATCCCAAACAGGAAGTTCGACAGCATCTGTGTGCCATACGTCGTATGGCGCACCTCAGGATGGAACTGCGTCGCGTAGAGGTTGCGCTCGGCGCATTCCATCGATGCAACCGGACATACTTGCGTGCTCGAAGTGATTGTGAAACCTTCGGGAACCATGGCAACGGAATCGCGATGGCTCATCCACACCGTCTGCTCGTCAGGCGTGCCGTCAAGCAAGCGCGACGGTGCAACGCGGTTGATGGTTGCTGGCCCATACTCGCCCACTTCGGTGTGACCCACTACCCCACCAAGCGTCTTGGCCATGATCTGCTGCCCATAGCAGAAACCGAGAACCGGTAACCCCAATTCGAACACAGCAGGATCTACTGAAGGCGCGTCTTCTGCATAGACGCTTGCAGGCCCACCGGACAATATGATTGCCGACGGGTTTTCCTCAGCGATTTCGTCTGCCGGCGTATCGCATGGCAAGATTTCGGAATAGACGCGCAGATCGCGTACGCGTCGTGCGATGAGCTGCCCGTATTGGGCTCCGAAATCCAAAACGATGACTTTCTGCATTCAACTCTCCATCCTGGAAACCAGCACGCGCTAGATAAGACAGCCCCAATTGGCACGTTCGCTGAAACGAGTTGAGCCTCTATGCGACTTCTCACTAACACAGATTTCGTATGTAGCCTTGTTAACGGCTCTCGTGCTTGTGCTTGGGCGATGATAGCATTGCAACATTATGATTATTGAATTTCTTAAAGCACTGTTAATAGGCATCGTCGAAGGCATCACGGAATGGCTTCCCATCTCCTCGACCGGCCACATGATTCTCGTCGACGAGTTCGTACACCTCGACGTATCGGATCAGTTCCTCGCTTTGTTCCTCGTGGTAATCCAAATCGGCGCAATCCTGGCCGTGATCATCATGTACTGGAACAAGCTCAACCCGTTCTCGTCTACGAAAACCGCATACGAGAAGCGCGCTACCTGGCATCTCTGGGGCATGGTCGTCGTCGGATGCATCCCCGCCGCCATCGTGGGATTCGCCCTTGACGATTGGGTCAACGAGCACTTCTACAACAAGGTGGTCGTCGCCATCGCACTTATCGCTTACGGCGTCATCTTCATCTTCCTCGAGCGCCGCAACCGCGAGAAGCTCGATCACGCCATGCGCATGTACCAACGTAAAGCACGCAGGAACGGCCGGGATGCATCGCTCGAGCGCATCGACCCCGACGAACTTGTCTTCGACGTCACGAGCGTCGATGACATCGATTGGAAGATGGCTCTGAAAATCGGCTTGTTCCAGTGCCTCGCCATCATTCCGGGAACGTCACGCTCTGGCTCGACCATCATTGGCGGCATGCTGTTCGGTTGCTCACGCACTGCCGCTGCCGAGTTCACGTTCTTCATGGCGATTCCCGTGATGCTCGGTTGGGGCCTCGTCAAAGTGGTGAAATTCGTATTGGCCGGCGTGGCCATGACAGGAACTGAAGTTGGCGTCCTTATCATCGGAGTCGTCAGCGCGTTCGTCATGTCGGTCGTATCGATCCGCTTCCTCATGGGCTACATCAAGAAGAACGACTTCACGGTGTTCGGCTACTACCGCATCGTCGTCGGCATCATCGTGCTCCTGTACTTCGTCGGCGAAACGATTGGCATCCTGCCGTAAGCTTTAACGCACCACACCCTGACACAGCGATGCCTTGAAACCAACCTGACTTCTCTGTTGAGGCAGCTTATTGCTGAAATGTTATGTGTGCAACGAATCCTGGTTGCCAACAACAAAGCGCGGCAATGAATCGAAATCATTGCCGCGCTTCCCATGTCTATTTCTTATCGAAGCGTTATGCCGCAGCCGCCGCAGGAGGCTCCGCCGGCGTTTGCGTACGCTTGCGCATGAGGAACTGCACGACGAACAACGCGACGATGAGAGCGATTCCGACGACATCCGTGATCGTGTCGGGAACCATCATGCAGATACCGCCAGCAGCGAAGAGTACGCGGAACACCGGGTTGATCTTTGCGAACAGGTGCCCGTTCATGGCAGCAGACAGTCCGAACAGGCCGATGAGCGATGTCGCGACGACCTGGGCAACCTGGAGCCACATGAAGTCACCCTCCAGGACCATGATGGGGTTGAAGGCCAGGATATACGGAACGATGAACGCCGCAATTGCCAAACG
>CACZIP010000208.1 GCA_902781245.1 uncultured Coriobacteriaceae bacterium
CATAGTCAGCTATGGCATTGACGAGTGAGTCGAGGTATTCAGGACGATGCTGCCCGTCGGCATCGAATTGAATAGCGCAGTCGTAGTCTCTGTTGCGGGCGTATTTGATACCTGCCTGGAATGCACCTGCAAGACCGAGATTGATGGGGAGATCCAGAAAACGGAACTTGTTAGCGCGGCATACGTCGGCAGTCGCATCGGTGGAGCCATCGTTCACGATGACGTAATCATACGTCGGGTAGTCGCGAATGAGTTCCCCCACGACTCGTTCAAGATTATCGGCTTCGTTATAGGCCGGTATTACCAGAATCGTTCTCATGATGCTATTCTACCAAGGAGTAGCGCCGAAAGGGAGCGGGGGAGAATACTCGGCGATGTGGGGCCTGTTTGCCATAGCGACAATCGTAGGCGTCGTGTTCCTGTTTTTGCCAGGGTATCTTTTTCTGAGAGCTGGCAGGTTGTCGAGTTGGCTTTCGGTTGGATGCGCGCCATTGATATCAATAGCGTGCTATTCGGTGCTTTGCGTCGTTTTCGGCATCAGCGGAGTTTTCTGTTCATGGCGCTCCGTGTTTTTACCGGTATTTGGTGTTTCTGTCATAGCCTACGGAGTGTCACGATTTGTTGCGGGCGTTTGTCCAACCGAGTTGAAGCGTCGCGACACGGCCGTTATGGGCGTTTACGTGGTTGCTGGTATAGCTGTCACATGTGGAATGTACATCTGCCAACTTGCATCCCCTGAAGCGTTTGTTCAGTCATGGGATAACGCGCACCATCTCGATGCAATTCGCGGATTCGTCGATTCAGGCCGCTGGTCCTCGCTCGACACGTCGCTCTATCTCGGAGACGATGCCTTGATCGATCCGTTTGTTGAAGGAGCGTTCTATCCCTCTGCTTGGTATGCCTTAGCTGCTATGGTTGCTGGATTGCTTGGCCTATCAGCACCCTTTGCAATCAGCGCAGTAAACTTCGCGATCATCGCCATTGCATTTCCGCTTAGCACATATGCTTTTTTACGTTCAGTCTTTGGAGATGATATCCGGACGGTCGCCGCTGGCTCGTTGTTCGTGTTGGCGAGCGCTTCATTTCCATGGGTGATGCTGAGATGGGGCCCGCTCTATCCCAATATCATGGCCAATTGTTTGCTGCCCGGCATCATGGGCGCATTCGTGTTGTTGCTTTCACAAACTCAGGAAACTCATCGAAAGGTTTCGCTCTGTGCGGTTCTTCTGGCTGGTGTATTGTCATATGTGTTCATCCAGCCAAACGGAGTGTTCACCGCAGTTGTGCTTCTTGCTCCATATCTTGTCGCGCGTGTTTTCTCGATGGCAAGGGGTTCGGTTTGGGCCAGTAAACGAGGAAGCGGATTTGCCTGGTCGTTCGGCTTCATTTGCTCTGCTCTTGCGGTAATAACGGTCATCGCATTTTGGATTCTCGCGTTCAACGCGCCGTTCATGCAGGCAGTGGTCAATTATCGATGGCCTTGCGACACGGAGTTTGCCGACGCGTTGGTTGATGTGGTGACGCAACGATTCCATACCTCTGCACTTTCGATTGGCTGTGCGCTCATGTTGGGCGTCGGAATTGTGTCGGCTCTCGTCCGAAAGCGCCATAGGTGGCTTGTTGCGAGCTGGTTGCTGTCATGTGTGATTTACGTCATATGCGTGTCTGTTGATGGGGATTTGCATCAACTTGCTGCCGGATTCTGGTATACCGATGCCCCGCGAGTTGCTGCTTTTGCTGCGTTTTCAGCCGTGCCGCTGCAAGCAATCGGCTTAGCGGAAGTTGCGTCTTTGGCTGCAAGACCGTTTGTTTCGAGGCGATACGGAGAGCTAGTGGCAGAAATGGCGATGACCATCATCGTCGGCATTATGCTTTTCGCGCCAATTGAAGCGACGGAATCAACCGATGTCGGTCCCCGTCATTTTACGAATGCGAATGCGCTCAGCGCTGAAGCTGCATTCATTTCGTGGGATTACCGGTTTGGTGATCCGCGCATATACGACGAGGCGGAACGCGCGTTTGTGCATGAAGCCCTGTCCATCATGCCTGAAGGTTCGCTTGTGATTAACGGGCCAAACGACGGAAGCGCATACGCATACGGCGTTGATGGATTGCGCACGTATTACCGCTATTGGCGTGGGTATGGTGATCCGAGTGGGGGAGAAAAGCTCGAAAGCGCGCTGATTCGAGATCATCTATGCGATATTGCCGGGAATGAAGACGTGAGAAAAGCTGTTGATGACGTTGGGGCGCATTATGTGATTCAGCTTGATTGTGGGGAGCCCAATTGGAATTACATGATGTGGGTCTATGGCGACGGCGAATTGTGGCGTGGTGTCGATGGCGTTAACGAGGAAACGCCTGGGTTCGAGTTGGTGCTATCGCGCGACGATATGAGGCTCTACCAGATTGTCGCGTAGTGACTCCGGCCATCCATCAAAGCGTTTGCGGCTGAACGATACGTTCAGTTGGTGTATGGTTTCGTTTGTGGTACAAAAGTCAGGTTATTGAAAGCAAATCACGTGAGGTTGTCGGCTTATCATGAGTGTTGAGGTTTCGATCATCGTTCCTGTCCATAACGCTGCGCAGTACCTACGGAAGTGCCTTGACAGCGTACTTGTCCAATCGTTCGAGAACTACGAATGCATCTGCGTGAACGACGCCTCGTCGGATTCGTCCCTTGATATCCTCCGCAAATACTCTGAGAAGGACAACCGTTTCAAGATAATCGACGGCGAGTTCGGCGGTCCTTCCGCTACTCGCAACGCGGCTTTGGCAGAAGCGCAAGGCGATTACATCGCTTTTCTCGATGCAGATGACTGGTGGGAACAGTGCATGCTCGAGAAAGTGGTTGCGCGGGCGATTGGCACCCAAGCCGACATGGTCATTTTCGATTATTGGCTTGCATACGAAGACGAAAACAGGCTCGACACCTATCGTGACCAAAGCATGTTCTCACGTCTCGATGGCACGGTTGTCGATATAGCCTCATGCCCCGAGTTGGCGGGTTTTGTCGGCATCTGGGATCGACTGTTCCGACGCGATGCCTTGGTGCCGCATGGTTTCATGGTAGACAGGCTCTATGAAGATGCAATCTATTCCGTTGAGGCGACGGTTGGTGCCAAGAAGGTTGCCATTATGGCGGATCATCTGTATTACTACCGGCGGAATGTTGAGCATTCCATCACGTACGATGAGGATGCAAGCCGCAAGCACGAAGAAGATTTCCTCATCGCGCAGAGCTATATTCAGGATGTGTATCGACAAGAAGGCATTTCAACGGAAGCGTGGACCGAATACGCACGTTATTTTGCCGAGTACGCCTACATGCACCAACGCGAAGTTCGTCCAAGAGAACGATTCTTCGCGTTTTTCGATGTCGTGCGCGAGATGGCGTGCCCCGATGACGGTCCGCAACTGTTCGAGCTATGGCATGACGATCCGCATCGCTGGCGCAACGCCTATATGGGCTTCGTGCGCAACAACCAACCTGGACTTGCCTGGGCAGAAGCCAAAGCGCTCAATGCAGCAGGTCGTGTTCTTGGTCGTCGATAGAGCGCTCGGCATTGAGGGCTCGCCTACAGCAGCTCAGCTAATCTAAATATGAACTAAATGGTGCTTGCGCAAGCGGCTTCGCCCTCAAGGCCGAGCGCTCTAACGGCGGCCCATGAGCTTGTCGAGACGCTCAGCATCGAATCCCAAATAGTGCAACAGTTGAGCCATGCGGAAGCGTTTTTCGCCCGATGCATGGAATTCGGGATAATTGCGTGCAAGGAGTTCGCGGAATTCGCGTGCGCGTTGCATGCCGCGTGCACGATCGTCATCGTAGATCAGTGCGATGTTGTAATGCGTGTCGACGAGAAGCTTGACGCGCGTGTCGATGAACTGCTTGCGAGCGGGGCTCGCATCGAGTTCTGTGGCAAAGCGCAGCAATTCTTCTGTCACGCGCGAATGATCGCTCCAGCGTCTAACGTAGTTGGCCGGCGCAACGCTCTGTTCGGCATTGCCGATGAAATAGTTGCAAACTTCCAAGTTGGTGAATCGGATGGTCGATGCAAAGCTGGCAATCTTGACGATGAATTCGTAGTCGACATAGAACGTATGCTCGAGAAGCTTGATATTGTGCCTCCGCAAGAAATCGGTGCGTACGTTCGTCGAGTGGATCATGAAGAACTCTTCGATGTCGAAACGATTG
>CACZIP010000209.1 GCA_902781245.1 uncultured Coriobacteriaceae bacterium
GGCGGGGATCACCCGATCCCGTTCCGAACTCGGAAGTTAAGCCCGCCGTCGCCGATAGTACTGCAGCGCCAGGCTGCGGGAGGGTAGGTTGTCGCACTCATGAGGGGCATTTTCTATTTGGCTTTATAGCGACTGCAATACGTTCGCTAGGCCTCGGCTAAATCTAAACAAATTAGAATTAAGTGCCTGCGTAAACGCTCACGTATTGCAGTCGCTATAAAGCATGAAAACGCCTCTATTCGTTTAGCGCTTTGATTATGGTGCTTGAACAATCGCTTACGTACAGTAGGGAGGCGACTGCCGTCAAATAGAAAATGCTCCTATTCGTTTAGCGCTTGTGCGGATGGAAAGCGTGTTGAGGTTCGCCGTCATCATGTTTCATGGAATACAATTAACAAGTTGTATGTAAGACGGCAGACGGGATACTAGATGGAATTGCAGTTTTCGCGGCGTGCTGCGCTACTCATGCTGTGGGACATCGCTGCAACGTTCCTTGCGTATTTCCTTGCATCTTTGCTCACCGGCTTGGTTGGTGAGGTCTTCGATACGCATGAAATCTATTTTGTTCTAGGTACTGCAGTTGTCATTAATATTTTGACGTATGCCCTGTTCAGGCTTTATAACAGCTTGTGGGAGTACGCTTCGATAGATGATGTGCTCAGGATAGTCCTTGCTGTGGGGTTGAGCACGTTGGTAGAAGCCGTCATCCTGTGGATGATCGGGCATTGGATTCCTATACGCGTTTATTTCGGCGCAATGATTATCATGATCTTCTTTGTAGGCGGCTCCCGCATGGGGTTCAGGATTCTGCGAAGCAAGAAGCACATGCTTTCGCCCGCAAGGTCAGAAGAGCATCGACCTCGTACGCTTATTGTCGGTGCTGGCGAGACCGGGTCACATGCTATCGGACGCATGATGGATAAAGATCCCCTCATGCCTGGTGAACCCATTGTTGCTGTTGATGATAACCCTGCAAAACTGCACAAGAGAATTCATGGTGTCCGAGTCATGGGGACGAGCGATGACATCATTGAACTCGTCGATCGGTTCGATATCGAGCAGATTGTCGTAGCCATTCCTTCGGCGACCGTAGATGAGCGAAAGAAAATTTTTGGCATATGCACTCAGACGAAATGCCAGCTTCGCACGCTTCCTAATGTTCGCGAGTTGCGCCTTGATGAAATAAACGACGTGTCGCTTCGCGAGGTTGACGTTGCTGACTTGCTTGGCCGAGAAGAAGTTGTGCTCAACACCAGGCTCGTGTGTGGCTATATTTCCGATGAAACTGTCCTTGTTACCGGTGGCGGTGGCTCAATTGGCTCCGAGCTCTGCAGGCAGATGTGTGCTGTGGGCCCGAAGCGCATTGTCGTGTTCGATATGTATGAGAACGATGCCTATCTTCTTGCGAACGAGATCATGCGTGATTTCGATGATATCGAATGCATTGTCGAAATTGGAAGCGTATGCGATCTCGATCGTCTTCGCGACGTGTTCGAAAAGTATCGACCAGCAGTAGTATTTCATGCAGCTGCTCATAAGCATGTCCCGCTGATGGAGATGTGCCCGCGTGAGGCAATCCAGAACAACGTATTCGGTACGTTGAATACGGTTAAACTTGCTGATGAATACGAGGTCGACAAATTCATATTCATCAGCACTGATAAAGCCGTCAATCCAACGTCGGTCATGGGCGCGACGAAGCGCATGGGCGAAATGGTCATCCAGCACTATGCTCAACAGTCCAAGACGGTGTTCGCCGCCGTTCGATTTGGAAACGTGCTTGGGTCGAATGGTTCGGTCATCCCCGTGTTCAAAAAGCAGATTGCATCGGGAGGGCCGGTAACCGTCACACACCCTGATATCGAGCGTTTCTTCATGACGATTCCCGAGGCATCCCGTCTCGTCATCCAAGCGGGGGGTATGGCGACGGGTGGCGAGATTTTCATCCTCGACATGGGCGAGCCGGTGAAAATCGTCGACCTAGCTAAAAGCTTGATCACGTTGTCGGGCTTGCGCGTCGACGAGGACATCAAGATCGAATACACGGGCTTGCGTCCCGGTGAGAAGATGTACGAGGAACTTCTCATGGACGAAGAGAACACGCTGCCCACAAAGATGAAGGGCATCATGATTTCCACGGGCAAGGAAGTGGAGTTCGACGACGTTGAGGCAAAGCTCAAATCTTTGGAGCTTGTGCTTGAGGCGGACGACGCCAAAGCCCTCGATGCGCTCGAAGCAGCAGTCCCGACGTATACGTATACACCGAACGAGAAGGGATAGTTCCATGGCTCAGTACGATTACCTCGTAGTTGGCGCAGGTTTGACCGGTGCGGTTTTTGCGCATGAAGCCAGGGAAGCCGGAAAAACCTGCTTGGTCATCGACCGTCGAGACCACATCGCAGGCAACGTGTATACCGAAGAAATCGAAGGTATCCCAGTTCACAAATACGGTGCCCATATCTTCCACACGTCGATGAAGAACGTTTGGGACTATGTGAATCGTTTTGCAGAATTCAACAATTACGTGAATTCGCCAATCGCTTATTACAAAGGCGAGACATACAACATGCCGTTCAACATGAACACGTTCTCGAAAATGTGGGGCGTTGTGACGCCCGCTGAAGCGAAGGCGAAGATTGCCGAGCAAATTGCCGCCGAGAACATCGGCGAGCCTCAGAATCTCGAGGAACAGGCATTGTCGCTCGTGGGGCGAGATATCTTCGAGAAGCTCGTAAAGGGCTATACCGAGAAGCAGTGGGGCCGCGACTGCAAGGACCTTCCTGCGTCGATTATCAAACGTCTCCCATGCCGCTTCACGTACGACAACAACTACTTCAACGATCGTTATCAGGGCATTCCGATCGGTGGCTATACCAAGATGGTTGAACGCATGCTCGAGGGTGTCGAGGTGCGCACGGGCGTTGAATATCGCGACTTGGTTGCTGAGCAGCCGGATATTGCAGACCGTATTATCTATTGCGGTCCTGTCGACGATTTCTACGATTACAAGCTCGGAAAGCTTGAGTATCGTTCCTTGCGGTTTGAAAGCGAAATACTCGATGAGGAGAATCACCAGGGAGTCGCGGTTGTGAACTACAACGAACGCGAGGTGCCGTGGACGCGCATCATCGAGCATAAGCATTTTGAGTTCGGTACACAGCCCAAGACAGTCATTACACGCGAGTACCCAGCCGACTGGAAACCGGGTGATGAGCCGTATTATCCGATCAACGATGAGCGCAATACCAAGCTCTACAACGAGTATCGCGAACTCGCTGAGCAGGAAGGCAATGTCGTTTTTGCCGGCCGCTTGGGTGGCTACAAGTATTACGACATGGATAAGGCTATCGCTGCCGCATTCGACTTGGTCGAAAGCGAGCTCGGAGTTATTCTTTAACGATTGCGTACTGCAGCTGATCGGGCCGGTTCTTCGGAGCCGGCTTATTTATTTCTTGCTGTCGGATGGGCCTTTACGCTCGTAATGGTCGAGGCGGTCGAGTGCGATTTGCTGGGTGAGCTCCTTGACCTTTGTTTCGAGGTCCGAGTTAGCGCGGCTTGTGAAGTAGCCGTTCATGAGCGCTACGAAAATAAAGAAGACGAAGACGAAATTCTGCTCGGAGGCAAAGCCAAGTGCGGTTGAGAAAAACCCAACAATCTGCGGGAAGATGCCGAGAATCAAAACAATTACAGTGAGAATCACCCAAAAGAGCGTGTCCTCGATACGCATTTTCGAGCGTTTGACGTTTCGCAACATGAACGCAGCTACGATGACGGCTGAGATGAGAAGAATAATGCGCAGGGCGATTGACATGTGCCGTCCTATCTAAAGTGATGGAAGAACAGCATGGACGTGACCATGCGTGCCATGTACGAGGCGGAAACGCCTGCGGTCAGATAGCTCTCACCTGCGATGCGTTCGCCCATATGCACCTGAACTTCACCAATTGTGAGCCCCTTTTTCCTGACAAGGTAGGCGAGCGTGTCAGGTTCGGGACCGAGGTTTGGGCCGGAGGCCAATAGGTTGATGGCTTTGCGATTGTAAGCTCGCATGCCAGACGTGGGATCATTGACCTTGGTGCGCGTTGTAAGGCGGAAAATGGCCTCAAGGATGTTGCTCCCGAACATGCGCATGCTATGGGGTTTCTCTTCGGTGACAAAGCGTGACCCGATGAC
>CACZIP010000210.1 GCA_902781245.1 uncultured Coriobacteriaceae bacterium
CTTCGAGACGCCACTTGCAGAGATTCTCGGCGACTCCGATTTCAACCGGTTGTGCCATGCGAGTGTGGCCGATGTGCGCGACGGAAGCGGCAAGTGCCGGGAATGCGAGTTCATTGACCGCTGCAGCGGTGGCTGCAGGAACTCTGCCCTCATAGCTGGAGACAACTACTATGGTGTCGATCCCGAGGTCTGCTGGTTCTTCGAGCATGGAGGCGACAAGAGGATCGAGCTTGCGGCCAAAGAGCCGTTCAAGGCATATCTACAGCGCAATCCACCACGCGTGGGACGGAATGCGGCTGATGACGGTATAAAGGATTGCCTGTAGCTACGGCGCAAGAGAAGGAGGAGCAACGATGAGCTTTGAGAACGCGAAGGCATTTCTGGAGGAGGGGTTCAAGAACCCGAAGGTGGCCGAACTCCTGCAGGCGCAAGAAGAGCCCGAGTCGCTGGAGGATACGCTTGCGGCATACGTGGACGCTGCTGGAACGATCGGTTTCGACTTCACATCCGATGAGTTGGCAGCAGTCCTCGAGGAGAAGAATCGGGAGCGGCTCGCCAAGACGGAGGAGGATGTCGCGGAGATCGGCGAGCTCGTGGATTCGGAACTCGATCAGGTGGCAGGCGGGTCGGGCCATGACTACTGCGAGTCGAACCATTGGTCCGAGGATCGCGCCTGCAAGGACACGTATCTGGATCTGGAGAACTGCTGGCACAACGATGCCTGCGACATCATCTACCATGATTACTGGGACTACAGGTGCAAGCGCGTGCACTTCTGCTCGGGAGGCTACAACGGCGCTTAGGCAGCGCCGGGACGTTATTACATCAGCCGCTGCTCAAGGGCCTCGATCTGGTCGAACACGTCGTCTGCGGTGACGCATATCCGCCGTATCGCGGCGTCATCTTCCGTGCAGTACTCGACAACGTTGCCGAAACCATGTGCGAGCACCTGGTTTCGGCAACCGCAAAGGAATCATCGGTCTTGAGCCCGGGATAGAAGACCTCCGCCACATTGGGATGGCAGGCAAGATAGTGGGCGATCGTAGCGGCGTTATCGTTCTCGGTGCGTATGCTGAATGCGGTTAACGTTTGTAAGGTAGATTCAACGCCATCTTCCAAATGCTAAGGATGCTGGCGTGCGTGTTGATGACGCTGGCTCTTCTCGCCCTTGTCGGCTGATTCTTCGGCCTATGCGCGGGTGTCTTCCCACTCTTCCCGCGTGATGCAGGTGATGTGCTCGGTTCTCAGAAGGCCGTCGATCTGGCAGGGAACATCCTCGGCGGTATGGTGGTAACGAAAGCCGCACTTCTCCTGCACTCGCTTGGACTTCTCGTTTCCGTCGAAGTAGCCGCACCACAGCTTCACGAGACCCAAATCCTCGAAGCCGTGGCGCATAACCTCGCGGGTGGCCTCCGGTATGAGGCCTCTTCCCCAGAAGGGAACGCCTATCCAGTAGCCGATCTCGCCCTCGGTGTCGGGGATGCCGATGTTGCTTGCCTTCCCCAGCATGAGGCCGATGCTGCCGACTGCGTGCCCCTCTTCCCTCAACACGACCGCGTAGGTCTCTGGCGCGGACAGGACTTCTCGGATGATCTCGCGGCTGTTCTCCACGCTCGTGTGGACCGGCCAGCCGGCAATGGGCCCGACCTCGGGATCGCTCGCATACCGATACAGGTCTTCGGCGTCGCTCTCTTCCCACGGGCGAAGAATAAGGCGCTCGGTCTCCAGCATCATGTTGGCCTTTCTCATTCGCAATGCTTGTCTTGGCATTAGGATGATTTGCTCTGCAACCGCAGCGGGCGTGAGGTAGGTGGTATCGATCTTCTCGCCGCCCATGGTGTCGTAGAGCGGCAGCCTTGCCAGGCTGCGGCGGATGACGTCGGGCCGGCGGATTCCTGCGGAGACGTCCTTCCCCAGGCGATCTCGTAGCTCTTCCTCCGAGCACACAAGCGAGATTACCCTCACAAGGCAGCTCGACGTGTCAAGGCGCGAGAGGATGTCGTCCACGATCGCCTGTTCGTGCATGACCCAGCAGAAGAGCACGTTGTCGTAGGCGCTGCAGCGGATGAGGTTGTTCAACACGTGGCAGATGTTGTCCATCACCATCGCTTTGGTCTCGTCTGTGACCGCGAAGGGGTCGGCGTCCCAGCACCAGTCCCCGTCCAAGAGCACCGCGTTCGACAGCATGGACTTGAGCTGCTGGCAGGTGGCCGTCTTGCCCACGCCCATGGTGCCGCCTATGAGGTAGAGCTTCTTCATCGCGCGCGTCCTTCTCGTCCTCGTCCTTCTCATCATTCTATGAGACAAGGGGACAGGTAACTTGTCTCATCAGACATATCTTAGACAAGGGGACTGCCAGCCTGTATCATCCTGATACATTCGGACGAAGGGGGTGCGGCTTGAGGACAGAGCGCAAGCTAAGCAAGGCGGACATCTACCACGTTGTCGCACGCGGAACCGGACGTCAGTTGATTTTCGAAGACGACGCCGACAGGGAGCGCTTTTTGGGGTTGCTCGCTAAGGCCATGGCGGACGAAGGCGTCGAGCTCTATGCCTGGTGCCTAATGGGAAATCACGTCCATCTACTGTTCCACGCCCCGATGAGCGGCGTTTCTGCCTGCATGAAAAAGGCCTGCGGTTCGTATGCCCGCTACTTCAACGACAAGTCCGGAAGGATCGGCCATCTATTCCAGGAGCGCTTTAGAAGCGAGCCGATAAACGACGATCAGTATTTGCTGACGGTTTTGCGCTACATTCACGCGAACCCCGAAAAGGCGGGCATCGCGAAGCTGGACTCGTACGCATGGTCCAGCTATGGCGAATACGTTGGACGTCCGCGGATTTCCTCAACAAACATGGTGCTTGAGATGTTTGGCAGTGTGGAATCGTTCGCCGCCTTCCATCAAGCGGATTCCAATGCGGTCGGATGTTTGGACGTCGACCCAGTTCGAATGGCCACGAAGGCCATGCCAGATGGCGAGGCGTTGAAACTTGCCGCCGATGTTTTGGGCGGACGACCTATCGACTCGGTTAAGTCCCTGGCGCGACGAGAGCGTGATGAGGACCTGGTGAAGCTCAAGCTAGTCGGGCTGACGATTCGGCAGATTGAGCGGCTGACGGGAATAGGCCGAAACACCATAGCGCGCGCCCACGCTGAATGAGACACATGAGACAAGCTACCTGTCCCCTTGTCTCATGTCCCCTTGTCTCATGCGGGCCTATATTCATAGATCAGTTTGTCATACACCCTGCCGTCAACAGTCAGGCCACCCTTCTCCGTATCGACAAGCTGCATCCCAGACTTTTCCAGCACTTTGCGTAAGCTGATGTTCTCTGCTGCACACCAGGCGGTCACGCAGGCGATCCCCTCATTCTTCGTCAGATGGGAAAGAACGGCCTTTAGCGCTTCCGTGGCAAAGCCCCGTCCCTGCCAGGCCTGTCCCACGCTAAAACCCACTTCGATTTGACCGTCATCGTAGTCGTATGCGCCAATCGTCCCGGCGACAACATCGTCCCCGTTTGCATCCATTATCCAGGAATAGGAATATGCGCGATCATAGCTGTCAATAAAGCGCCGCACCGTATCCTGCGCCATTTCAAGGGTTCTATACGGATTCCACCCGGAGTACTCATGCATTTGCGGATCGGACCCGAACTGCTGATGCAGCTGCTCGGCATCGTCCGGACGGTATCTTCTGAGCACAAGGTGCTCCGTCCATAATTCGGCCGTGCCGTGTGGTGCAATTTCTTCGATTGAGTCGATTTGAGAATTGCGGATGAGAGCGTCCCCAATGAAGACGCCGTCTTCGTCCACTCCCCATTCGTATGCCAGGAGATTGGCGTTTCCGTAACGCGCACGACCCGTGAAATCATGGCCGTGCACATCACGGATGCGGACATATTTCCCATCGTATTCGGTCAGGCTCAAGATCTCCTCCGCTAAATCCCGAGTTGTCGTTCGGCTCACGAATATCGCTTCTGCCGCCGGGTTTGCCCATCACCTGCCTGCGCGCGACATCGAGACTACGCACTCGACGTGCTTGGTGTGGCCGAACATGTCCACCGGCGCGACGCGATCGAGCTTCCAGCCGCGTTTGCGCAGGTAGGCAACATCACGGGCGAGGGTCTCGGGATTGCAGGAGACGTAGACGACCCGCGTGGGCGC
>CACZIP010000211.1 GCA_902781245.1 uncultured Coriobacteriaceae bacterium
CAAGTGAAACAAGATGCGACACAGGTGACGAATGAAGTCGATATCGATCTCATTTCACCGAACCCCAATCAGCCTCGTACTAACTTCAATAAAGAAGAGCTTGAAGAGCTTGCTGAATCCATCAAGAAGAATGGATTACTGCAACCGATTCTCGTTCGCAAGGTTGGGGACAACTACGAAATCATCGCCGGCGAACGTCGTTGGCAAGCATGCAAGAACATTGGGCTCAAAACCATTCCTGTTCATATCAAGGAAGCCGATGATGATGAAACCATCATGTTGGCTCTCGTCGAAAACGTTCAGCGAAGCGATCTGAACCCAATCGAAGAAGCATACGGCTATCGCAGGATGATGGAACGCGGCAAGATGACGCAGTCTGAAGTTGCGCAAGCTGTGTCAAAAGGTCGTTCGACAATCGCTAATGCTCTCCGTCTTCTCGAATTGCCCGAAGATGCACAGCAGCTTCTTTATGAAGAGCGTATAACCGCGGGCCACGCACGTGCGATTCTTTCCGTTCCCACGAAAGAAGGCCGTCGCAAGCTGACTGACAAACTTCTAGAGGATCAGCTATCCGTTCGCGAAACTGAAGCCATCGCACGTCTTCTCTCCGGCAAGAAGGACGAGAAACCCGCAAAGAAGGAAAAGGCTCCTAAGTCTTACAAGACCGTTGCACGCACCTTGACCGATACCTTCGGAACCAACGTTAAGATCAAGAGTGTGAAAGGCAAGAACAAGATTGAGATTGAATTCAAGGACGAAGCAGACCTCGAGCGCTTGTTCAGAATCATGACGAATCCAACGCGCTAATTAAAAGTAACAGCATGAGAAACGAAAGGGCCGAAAGGCCCTTTCGTTTTTATGGGTAAGTTCGAGTTACGATTCAAAATGTTTAGAAGCCAATTGGCCACATGCGCCTGCTATATCACTTCCGCGAGAGTTTCTAATTGAACATGCAATACCTTGCATTTCAAGGGATTCTTGCCAGAGAAGCAGCACTTTGCGCGTAACCGGCTTGAAAGGGGAGCCCTCAACTTCATTCAAGGGAATCAAGTTAACATGACAGAGAAGGTCCTTGCCGTATTGGTAGAGGGCTTCGATTTCCCTTACCGAGGTGTTAATCCCATCCATGAGTGCGAATTCAAAGCTGAATCGACGTCCTGTATGCTTGGCGTAATCAGCCAGGGCATCATGAAGCTCTACCAATGGTTGTTTCGAAACACCGGGCATTATCGAATCCCTTGTTTTTTGAATTGCGGAATGAAGGGAAACAGCCAAGGTGAACTGCTCGGGTTCTTGGGCAAGCTTGTTGATACCTGCAATCAAACCGCATGTTGATATTGTTATATGCCGTGCCCCAATGTTGAGGTACTTGGGATGGTTGAGAATTCTCAAAGCAGCGAGGGTGTTGTCGTAATTGGCAAACGGTTCACCTTGACCCATGACGACGACATTGGTCACTCGTTCATCGAAATCATTCTGAACAATATGCACTTGATCGACGATCTCACCTGGGTACAGGCTTCTATTTAAACCGTTTCGGCCGGTTGCGCAAAAGGCGCAGTTCATAGCACATCCGGATTGGCTTGATACGCAGACAGACAATCTTCCGTCATCGTTGGGAAGTCCAACTGTTTCAACCAATGCACCATCATCGAATTGAATGAGGTATTTTCGAGACCCGTCAACAGAGACCTGCTTGTCAATGATAGTAGGCTTTGTCAATGGAACCAGCTCGGCAAGTTGCTCACGCATTGGCTTCGGCAAATTGGTCATCTCGTCATATGATGAAACATTTTTTCCATAGACCCATGACAAGATTTGATCGGAGCGAAAGCGGGGGAGACCAGCTTCAACAATTAGGTTCTCGAATGATTCAAGTGAAAGATGTTTGAGTTGAGTGTTCATGCCACGATTATAATCACTTAGCCTCACATGGTGTTTCACGTGAAACATGAGACTTGAAAGCCTCCATCATCTTTAGAAGTCTCATGCCTGATATACTGTGCGAAGCCTTTGAAAAGCTCAATGAAGCGATAGGAGTCTTCATGACAATCAATCCCAAGGAATACAAAGTTGCATTGCTCGCCGGTGGAACGAGCGGAGAGCGTGAGATATCGATCAAATCAGGTGAAGGTGCACGAGGCGCGCTCGAAACTGCTGGGTTTGACACCACTTGGATAGATCCAGCAAACAAAGAAGACCTGAAGCGTCTCATTGACGAGCATTTTGATGTTGCATTCCTTTGCACCCATGGAAAGGGTGGGGAAGACGGCACCCTCCAAGGAATGCTCGAACTTCTTGGAATTCCATACACTTGCCCTGGTGTTCAGGCCAGCGCTATCGCTATGGACAAAGCAAAGTCGAAAATCATGTACGAGCATGCTGGCATCCCAACATCCCCCTCGATGACTCTTTACAAGCCCGATGGGTATGACATTGAGGAAGTTAAGGAAACAATCGGTGTGCCGTGTGTTGTGAAGGCAGCAACCGAAGGCAGTTCGATTGGCGTCGAGATCGTGCAAACAGAAGACCAGCTCGAACCAGCTCTGAAGGCAGTGTTTGAAATCGACGATCTCGTTGTTGTTGAAAAATTCATCTTTGGCCCCGAATACACCTGCGTTGCCTTGGGAAACGACGATGCATATGCGCTTCCCGTCATCCAAATCGTTCCGCTTAAGGGTGCGACGTATGATTTCGAATCGAAGTATGCAGCTGGTGGATCGGAGCATATCTGTCCGGCACCGCTTGATGACGAAATGACCAAACTCGTTCAAAGCTATGCAATCAAAGCTCATAAAGCGCTGGGTTGTAGGGGAGTGTCGCGCTCCGATTTCATCATCGATGCTGATAGAAAGCCTTGGATTCTCGAGACAAACACAATACCTGGTATGACAGCAACCTCACTACTACCAGATGCTGCGAAAGCAGCAGGAATTAGCTTCCCTGATCTCTGTGTAAAACTGATTGAATACGCACTTGAATAGGGAAAACGCCTCATTAACCATTATACAGAACAAAAAAATAGCGGCGGGCAATGTGCCCGCCGCTTCTGTTACTCAAGCAAAAACGTTGCTTATTTAGCCACGATGTTGACCAGGCGGCCCTTGATCACGATGACCTTCTTGACGTCCAAGCCTTCGAGTGCGCGCGAAACGGCCTCAAGTGCTTTCTCCTTGATGGGCTCCTCGTCCTCATCGGCCCCGACCATGATCTTCGACTTCACCTTACCATTGACCTGAACAGCAAGCTCGACCTCGTCGGCCTTGGCCAGCTCAGGGTCGAACTCGGGCCACGGCTGGTCATGGACTGAATCTTCGTGCTCGAGCGCGGTATGCCACAACTCTTCGGCCCAGTGCGGAGCAATGGGTGCCATCAGTTTGACGATCGTTTCGGCCACGTCGGCGCAGAGCGGTCCGCCCGTCTCGCAGTTCAAGCGATGCTCTGCGGGCTTCAGGCGCAGGAACGCAGCCGCAACGTTAGCCAGCTCCATGATGGCGGCAAGCGCAGTGTTGAAGTTGTAACGCTCGATGTCGGCCGTGACCTTGCCGACAACGCGATGGCGCTCGCGCTTCATCTCCATGGCGTTGGCGTGTGCTCCGGACGCCTCGGCTTCGGGGTCGTACAACGTCTTATCGTCGGCCTTGCCCACCAGGTCGCACACGATACGCCACAGGCGGTTCAGGAACTTGTAAATGCCGGCCAGGCCGTCTTCGTTCCAGAGCTTCTCCTTGTCGGGTGGGCCCATGAACAGCATGGCGGCGCGCACGGCATCGGCTCCGTATTCAGCGATCATCTCTTCGGGCGACACGACGTTGCCCTTCGATTTGCTCATGACCTCGCCGTTTGCGTCGAGCACCATGCCCTGGCACAGCAGGTTGGTGAACGGCTCGTCGAAGTCGAGCAGCCCCATGTCGCGCATCACCTTGGTGAAGAAGCGGCTGTACAGCAGATGCAAAATGGCATGTTCGATGCCACCGATATACTGGTCAACCGGCATCCAACGGTTCGCCTTGGCCGAATCGAACGGCGCGGTGTCGTTGTGCGGATCGGTGTAGCGCAGGTAGTACCAGCTCGAGCACGTGAACGTGTCCATCGTGTCTGTCTCGCGACGTGCCTCGCCACCGCACTTCGGGCACGTGCACTTGACGAAGCCCTCA
>CACZIP010000212.1 GCA_902781245.1 uncultured Coriobacteriaceae bacterium
CAAAAATATATTTTGCTTTTAAATTATATCCTTTTGTTTTTGTTAAAGATATTTTAAATTGACCTGATACTGGATAAATTTCTGCTTTTTCTGATGATGGTATACCTTGTTTTTCAATTGATTCTTCTGTTATTGCATAATCAATTGTTTCGTGATAAATAACTCTAAAATTAGTTTGGGCTGTTTGATTATCGCTGAGGGTTACATCTTGAGCGCCAGCTGCATCATTCGCAGCTAGGTCGGCCAAAACTGCTCCCATGGCATTGACTACAAAACCAATGCTGTAAGCAAACGACACGATTACGCACACAATGCAAATGTATATAACGGTTTTAACAGGCCCTGGATCATTGCGCAGAGCGAATGCAAAAAGGAGCCCCAATATGAATCCACCAACAGTGAACATGACGATCGACGTCAACGGCGTAACAAACGTCAATTCGTAGTAATCGAGGGGCAGAAGCATCGAATGGTAGTAAAGGACGATACCTGCTATAAGACCCATAGCAGTTCCCCAGAACACACCAAGCAGAATGGCAGCAAGCGCAACAGGAAGAAGCAATACGATTGCATACGCTTGCTCTCCTATCGCGCTGATATCCAGGAAACCCAGTTGCGCAAACGTCAGCGAAACAACTGCAATCACTAGAAACCCAGCTACGATAAAGCGAATCTCGCGGCTCTGATTTGAAAGGGTGCCCTTCCGGCGAAGTATTCTTTTCTTCTTCTTAGCCATCACGATCCATTCGTTCCCACCGAATCATCTTCGCCCATTGTTATGCATTTTAATATATGACTAAAAACCCGTCTGCTTTTCAGCTCTTGGCATCTAGACGATTCCCATTGTGGTCTAAGAAAATCCTGCACTCTGACTTCAAACTGCTATCATTGTTCTTTGTATTGCAACCGAGGAAGGGATACTTCGTGAAAGGCATAATCGAAAAATACAACAGCGTGAGCCTCGTGCTTCGTATCGTAATAGGACTTGCAATCGGCGCCATACTCGCGCTGTTCATCCCGAGTGACGGATCGCTCGTACCGGCTGTCATCACGCTTTTGGGCACCCTGTTCGTTAACGCTTTGAAGGCCGTGGCCCCTATCCTAGTCTTCTTCCTGATCATCAGCGCACTGTGCAACGCCGAAGCGCCAGGGTCGATGAAGACCATCATCATCCTGTACATCGTCTCAACGTTCGTAGCAGCGCTCGTCGCCGTCATCGGCAGCTATCTCTTCCCCATGGAACTCACACTTGCCGCTGCTGACGACATCACGCAGTCGTCGCCTTCCGGCATCGGCGAAGTTCTGAACACGCTGCTCATGAACATCGTGGCCAACCCCGTAGCCGCTATCGTGAACGCCAACTACATCGGCATCCTTGTTTGGGCCGCCATGCTGGGCGTAGCGCTTCGCGCTGCCAGCGACACCACGAAGAACGTCTTCGCAAACGTCTCCGACGCCATCGCGACGATCGTCCGTTGGATCATCAGCCTCGCCCCGTTCGGCATCCTCGGCTTGGTCTATGACGCAGTCGCCACCAACGGCATGGAAATCTTCATCGAATACGGCCAGCTGATCCTTCTGCTCGTCGTGTGCATGTTCTTCATCGCACTCGTCGCCAACCCGATCCTGGTCTTCATCCTCACACGCAAGAACCCCTACCCGCTCGTTCTTCGCTGCCTGCGCGACTCGGGAATCACCGCATTCTTCACCCGCAGCTCTGCTGCTAACATCCCGGTCAACATGGAGCTGTGCGAAGATCTGGGCCTCGATAAAAACCTTTACTCGGTTTCGATTCCGCTCGGTGCGACCATCAACATGGCTGGCGCCGCTGTTACGATTACCGTCATGGCCATGCAGGCTGCAAACACGGTAGGCCTTACGGTCGACATCCCAACCGCCGTCATCCTCTCGGCGCTGGCTGCCGTCTCAGCATGCGGCGCTTCAGGCGTGCCCGGCGGCTCCCTGCTGCTCATTCCGTTGGCTTGCTCGCTGTTCGGCATCCCCAATGATGTTGCAATGCAGGTCGTTGCCATCGGCTTCATCATCGGCGTGATTCAGGACTCCTGCGAGACCGCGCTTAACTCCTCGTCCGACGCGGTGTTCACAGCCACGGCGGAGTATCGCACGTGGATCAAGAAGGGCCGCGATTTCGTCATGGGCAAGAACAACACGCCCATGGCTTAGTCCATCTCGTCCAAGCGTGAAGAAACGGGCCATCGGTTTGTTCCGGTGGCCCGTTTCTTTATCTTGCGCTTGTTTTCTTACATTCTCTCAGGGGCCGAGACGCCCAATAGGCTCAACGCCAGCGCAAGCACGATGCGGGATGCGTCCGCAAGCGCCAAGCGCGCATCGCGCACAGCATCGTCCTCGCCAATGATGTGGCAGTTCGTATAGAACTGATGGAACAAACTTGCGAACTCCTGAGCATAATGGGTCAGCCTGAACGGAGCGCGGTCGCGCGCAGCCAGAGACACAACCTCGCCTAAATCGTCCATCTTGCGCATGAGCGCAAGTTCTGAATCGTGTGTCAGAAGCGACAGATTGACATCTGAGGGCACAACACGCACTGCAAGCTCATCAGCACTCGCTGAATCATCTCCTGCGGCCTTTCGGAGAATTGAGCATATGCGGGCATGAGCATATTGCACGTAGTACACCGGATTAGATGCGTCCTGCTTTTTCGCCACTTCGATATCGAAATCAACCGCCTGGTCGGATGAGCGCGACAACATGAGGAAACGGGTGGCGTCGACGCCGACTTCGTCTACGAGCTCTTCGAACGTGACCATCTCTCCCGTTCGCTTTGACATGCGCACCGGCTCGCCATCGCGAAGCAGGTTGACAAGCTGACCGAGCACGACTTCGAGCATGCCGGCATGGCCCCACGCCTCCATCATAGCCTCGCAGCGTTTTATGTAACCATGGTGGTCAGCGCCCCAGATGTCGATCAGATGGTCGAACCCGCGGCAAACCTTGTCGTAGTGGTAGGCCATGTCGCTCGTGAAATACGTGAGCTCGCCGTTGGCTTTGATGAGCACGCGGTCCTTGTCGTCACCGAATTCGGAGGATCGGAACCATGTTGCATCTTCGGCTTCGAAGATGTAGCCCTTATCGTTCATGACCTCGAGCGCTCGGTCGACAGCGCTCTTGCCGTCCTCGTCGGGAACATAGAGGTTTCTCTCGCTGAACCAGCAATCGAAGGTCGTGCCGAATTTCTCGAGCAGCGTCTTCTGATTCTCAAGCATTTCGTGATAGCCGATTTCGCGAAACGCCTGCATGCGCTCTTCGTCGCTCAAACCCTCATAAGCACGACCCTCGCGATCAATTATGCCCTGTGCGATGTCGGCTACATACGCTCCGCCGTAGCATTGCTCCGGCATTTCGACGTCATGGCCGAGCAGCTGCATGTAACGCACGGAAATCGAGTTTCCGAACACATCCATCTGCGTGCCATGATCGTTCACGTAAAACTCTTCGAACACGTCATATCCGGCATGGCGCATAACGCGCGCCATCGAATCGCCTAACGCTGCCCAACGACCATGTCCGATATGCATGGGGCCCGTCGGGTTGGCTGAAATGTACTCGAGGTTGACTTTGCACTTGCCTTCTTCGAGCACGCTTTTGCCGAAATCCGCTTTTTGCTCGCGAACAGTCTCCACTACATGCTGGAGAACCGAATCGGTCAAGCGGAAGTTGATAAAACCCGGGCCGGCAATTTCGCACGACTTAACGACATCGTTCTCGGGCATGTGGTCGACGATAGCCTGCGCAATGTCGCGCGGCTTGACATGGGCCAGCTTAGCAGAACGCATGGCAACCGTGGAGGCCCAATCGCCGTTCGCCTCGTCTCTCGGACGCTCCAGCGCCGCAGCAGGCGGGTTCTCCATGGCCAGCGAGCCATCGGCTATTGCTGCAGCAATTGCCTCGTCGACGATCGTTTCCAGTTGTTCGCGGATCTGCATGATAAACCTCTCTGTGAGTGAGTCGTTGCCCTGGCCCCTAGCTCAATGCGCTCAATGTGGCACACCGTTCCCTGGGAGTGCTGTGCCATTCAGCGTTTCATTTAGAACTCTTCATCCGACAACGTGACGTACATGATGGCCTTGATGGCGTGCATGCGGTTTTCAGCC
>CACZIP010000213.1 GCA_902781245.1 uncultured Coriobacteriaceae bacterium
CATCGAGAAGGCTGACAAGTAAAGATGCTGAAAAGGGACCGTCCCTTTTCAGCTCATGAGGAAGATCGGGAAGCATCAAATGCATGAGATGAGCATTGTCGCGGGTGTGCTTGACGCCGTGCAGGCATCGGCAGTCGATGCAGGTGCTGAACGCGTGACGAAGATCACATTGCGCATCGGCGACATGACCGAGGTCATCGACGAGGCGCTTGAGTTTGCGTTCGAGGCGCTAACCGAGGGCACGATGTGCGAAGGTGCCGAGCTCGACGTGATAAAGGTTGCTCCTCGCAGCGTGTGCTTCGAATGTGGGGAAGAGTTCGACCACGATCGATTCCACCGTATTTGCCCGACGTGCGGTAGCTATGAAACGCAGCTCTTGCAAGGACGTGAACTCTCGATAGAATCAATTGAGGTGGAATTCCCAGATTAAAGCTCGAGTGAGTCGGCACCCTGGCCCCTGACTCACTGGAACCAACTCATGCATGCAAGAAGGAGTGCATTATGCAAATCGATCTGCACAAACCGATACTCGACAAGAACGACTCACTTGCAGCGGATTTGCGGAAACAATTCGCCGAGAAGCACGTTTATGTTGTCGATCTACTGGCGAGTCCTGGTTCCGGAAAGACATCTACCATTCTTGCAACCATCGATGCACTGCGCGACGAATTCAACATCGCCGTAATCGAAGGCGACATCGCAAGCTCCGTCGACGCCGAGAAGATCAAGGCTCAGGGCATCCCGGCCGTGCAGATCAACACTGGTGGGGCATGCCACCTCGAGAGCGCCATGCTCAAGCGTGCCATAGACGTGCTCGATCTCGACCGTCTCGACCTGATCATCGTCGAGAACGTCGGCAATCTTGTTTGCCCGACCGATTTCGATTTGGGTGAGAACGCGAAGGTCATGATCTTGTCGGTGCCCGAAGGTGATGACAAGCCGCTCAAGTACCCCGGCGTGTTCCAGGTGTCAGATGCAGTGATTCTGAACAAGGTCGACACCATGCCCGTGTTCGACTTCGACCGCGAGGCGTTCGAAACGAGCGTTAGGGAGCTCAATCCAAAGGCACCCATATTCCCGATTGCCGCCACGAAGGGCGAAGGCATGGAGGAATGGGCCAGCTGGCTCGCCGACCGCGTGCGTGAAGCCTAGAGAAATGGCACAGTGCTCCCTGGGAAGCCTGTGCCATTTTACAAATTGAGCGTTACGGTCGCTCCGACCCGCAATTAATGCAGAAGTTGCCTGTGTTCGGCGTGCCACAATACGGGCAATACCAATTGGAACCAGTTGCCATCGGCCGCGGTATTTGCTGCTGTGGTTGAGTTGTGGCTACGGATGGATGTAACGGCTGATCCATGACCGACTTCCTGCGTACAAGTGCGAATGCAAGAGCGATGAACGCGAGATCGACTGCCATGGCAACAAGTGCCATCATGTCGCTTTCAGTCGAAAGAGCGGCATCGTAGAAACCGTGTTCGATCATGGGCAAGAGGAATGCAAGCGCGTACGACTGCATTGCCTGCTGCTTGCGACCGTAAAGCTCATGCTGGCGGGCGATGCCATAGAACACGCCCATGACCACGCCGTCAGCCGCATGGCCTGGCACGGAGAAGATGGCGCGCATCACAGCGGTTTCAAAACCGCCCTCCATGACATAAAAGACGTTCTCAAGTGCAGCAAAGCCGAGAGCGGCAGCTACCGAGTACACGATTGCGTCGAACACGTAGTTGAACGCTGGGTTGTTCTTGACAGTGTTAAGGCAGAAGAACTTGCATGCCTCTTCGACGGCAGCCACGCCGATGAAGTAGGTGACTCCAAGAAGCAAGATGCCGGGTGGGATAACTGCTTCGAATGCGGAAATCAAGATACTCTCGATGAAGCCTGCGACGAGGCCGGATGCAGCTCCCAGGAAGAAGACGCGCAAGACAAGCGCGATAGGCTCTGGTTCGGCTTTGTCCTTCTTATACACGAAGACCATCACAGCGATGGCGGGAAGCAAAGCAGCTATGAACAACAGCGTCATGGACGACCCCTAACGTGCAAAATCGATTTCAAGTGGTCACATTATACCGTGCACAAATTAGAAAGGCTTCAACACCGAAACGCAAACGATTTATGCTAATCGGCTTGCAAAAAACGAAAAGTCATATAATGGATACTCTGAATCGTTGACGTCGTCTGGCATAAAGGACGGTTTCATAACGGGGGAAATGTGACTAACGAGCAGCTCGAAGGGGAATTGCATGCGGTCGAGATGGCCGCGGGCGATGCACTCTCATTTGAAAAAGCATCCCTTGGTCGAATCAAATCAGAAACGACCAAGGGATGGGACATAACATATGTTCTCTGGCGCGTGTTTAGAGATGCTGGTGCGTTGGATTTTGAGAGCATCTGGATAGTTGCTGAACTTGAAGTTTCATACTACCGATGCGATTTCAAAACTGCGCTCGATAAAGCGAATGCTTTGATTGGCAATCCAAAAGCGCCCATTGCTCTGTATGGTCGCGCCATGCACATGCTCATCATGGTTGCAAGAGGTGATGCTGAGCAGGCGTACAGGGATTTGATCATTCTGAAGGACAAGTGCAGTGAGGGTTTGGCGCAGCGGGATGATGTACAGTTGTTTTCGGCAAGCATGATATGCGCCTTGCGTGCTGAGAACGTTTTAATGGCTTCGATATTCGACATCCCAAACATCACGGAAGAAATCGAGGACATGCCAGTTGGTTTGAAGTTGTATTTCGGATACATTCTGACAATGCGTCTTCTCCGCACAGGTCGCTATCAAGAGGCATATGGCGCAGTACTCGCATATCAAAGCATTCTTGATGCACGTTATCCGGGTGCGCAGGCATACCTATATTGCATAGGGGCTTCGGCCAAAATGCTCATGGGTGATGTCGATGGTGCGAGAGATTTGTTTAACAAAGCTTGGGGGCTGAAAGAAAAGCACGGTATCATGATGCCGTTCATCGAGCTCAACTATGCGTTGCTAGGGTTGCCTCGCATAAATCGACAGGTACTTGCAGCTCCTGAAGAGGTGCGACAGGTCGATGCGATGATAAGCTCGTTTAGCAAAGGATGGTTAGGCTTGCGGCGAAAGTGCGGTTTGTCAACTTTTACTGAGCCGCTGACTCCTCTCGAAACGTATACAAGCGGTCTTGCAGCATTGGGTTGGCGAAACAAGGAGATTGCGAAGCACTTGCTCGTGTCAGAAAGCACGGTGAAACATCAACTCACATCCGTCTATCAAAAGCTGCATATTTCGAGTCGCGCGGAGCTTCGTGATCTCTACAAAGTTCTATCGAGGTCTGATAGTGGTTCAAGCCTGCTCGGTTCAAGCTTGCTAGCTTAAAGATGCGCATCAATGCATCAAGATAATTGCGAATTGCAGGGTTAACGTCTGTGATTTGATTATCGAATACCGAGATAGCACCATTTATGTCAAAAAAGGACCTTTACAAGTGTTTCCAAACAAGTAATCATTCTTCCAATCGAATGAGCGGTGGCATTCATAGTCCAATAGATTTCATTTCAGCGCATTGCGAGTTAGCGCAATGACTGCGGAGTGATTTAGGCGATTCGTGGGAGCTAGCCAATTCCCACCACTGGTTGGTTGGCTTCCTACGTTTCGGGTGCGCGGAGGAACTGGCCGGTTCTTCCGCGCATTTTCTGTTAACGCGGAAGTTCGTTTTACGGTCTTTTGGTGCGTTCGTCGAGGCATGACAGAATTGGATATTCTCCTATTGCTTGCCGTTCCCACAATTAGCTAAAGACAGGTATTATATTCATGTGTGAAATATGACCGATTGAGGAGATGATGTTGATGGCTACTTGCATTTTTTGTGGCGCGCAAATCCCCGATAATGCGAAATTCTGTACGGCATGTGGGGCTGCGCTGCCTGTCGAAGCTGAAGCTGTTCAGGAGCCAATCGAAGTGCCTGCTCAGGTAGTTCCCGAGCAGCCTGCCGTTGAACGCCCGCACGTCGTGGAAGGACGGGACGGGCACGAACAGGTTCCTCCTGTGGCAGCCCACCTTGTTCTCGACGTTGCCCTTCTCGTTGCCGGAGTAGGGGTTGGTGAAGGTGTAGTCGAG
>CACZIP010000214.1 GCA_902781245.1 uncultured Coriobacteriaceae bacterium
AGTTCGGGAATCGTAATCGCACCACAGTTGCACATGGTCGACTTGATCTTCGCGAGCGTGACCGCCACATTGTCCTTCAACGGACCGGCATACGGCACGTAGGAGTCGACACCCTCTTCGAAGGTCATGCCCTTCTTGTCGCCGCCCAAGTCGTAGCGCTGCCAGTTGCGGGCACGACTGGAACCCTCGCCCCAGTATTCCTTCATGTAGGACCCGTTGACCTGCACGCGCAGATTCGGAGCCTCGTCGAAGCGAGCAAAGTAGCGGCCGAGCATGACGAAGTCGGAACCCATGGCGAGCGCCAACGTGATGTGGTGATCGTAAACGATGCCGCCGTCGGAGCACAGCGGAATGTAGACGCCAGTTTCCTCGAAGTACTTGTTGCGCGCCTTGGCAACCTCGATGGTTGCCGTCGCCTGACCGCGGCCGATACCCTTCTGCTCGCGCGTGATGCAAATCGAGCCACCGCCGATGCCGATTTTGATGAAGTCGGCACCTGCGTCGGCCAGGAAGCGGAAGCCCTCCTCGTCAACGACGTTTCCGGCACCCACCTTGAGGGAGTCGCCGTAATGCTCACGGATCCACGCGATGGTCTTTGCCTGCCAGACCGAGTAACCCTCGGAGCTGTCAATGCACACGACGTCGACACCGGCTTCGACCAACGCCGGCACGCGCTCGGCATAGTCGCGGCTGTTGATGCCCGCACCTACCATGTAGCGCTTGTGCTCGTCGAGCATCTCGAGAGGATTCGATTTATGCTGGTCGTAGTCCTTGCGGAAGACCATGTAGGCCAAATTGCCGTTGTCATCAAGAAGTGGCAGCGAATTGAGCTTGTGCTCCCAAATGATGTCGTTGGCCAGCTTGAGTGATGTGTCCGCCGGAGCGGTGACCAGCTTCTCGAGCGGAGTCATGACATCGGCGACCTTGGTGTCGAGCCCCATGCGGGTCAGACGGTAATCGCGATCGGTCACGATGCCCAGCAGCTTGCCATGCGGGTTTGCGCCCTCGGTGACGGGCATCGTCGAATGGCCGGTTTTCTCGAGCAGATCAACGACGTCGGCGAGCGTCATGTCAGGCGAGAGGTTGGCGTCGGACACAACGAAGCCAGCCTTGTAGTCCTTGACGCGGGCGATCATGGCTGCCTGGTCCTCGATGGACTGAGAGCCATAGATAAACGACAGGCCGCCTTCGGTGGCCAGTGCAATGGCCATCTTGTCATCGGACACGGCTTGCATGATGGCCGATACCATGGGTGTGTTCAAGCTGATTGCGGGCTCTTCCTCACCGCGACGATATTTGACCAGCGGAGTCTTGAGGCTGACATTCGCTGGAATCGTCTCCTCTGACGTATAACCCGGCACCAGCAGGTACTCGTTGAATGTGCGAGACGGTTCGTCGAAGTAAAAAGCCATGTGAACGCCTTCCCCTTGGAGCTCGAAACAAGTTGTTGACATTATACGCGCCACTGCAGCCTTTTGGTCCCAGAACCTACCGTTCCGCAATGATTACGCTGCTTGTTCATACCGCCTGCGAACTGCGGAATTGCGAGTTGTTCGCATAACTTTTACCCTCGAGAAACACGACGCCCCCGAGGCGTCGATGCATCTCGGGGGCGCTATGGCACTGCGATATGCAAGAGCGCGCTTACGCTCCGCCCATCCACGTCGTAACGACTGGCACCCAGCCCATGATCAAGATGACCACGATAAGCGCTGGGACGACGTATTTCATGTACACGCGCGTCCATTGCGGGAACCTGGCGCCCGTGCCCGTGTCAGCTTCGGCGATGAAGTTCTTCCAGCCCCAACCCTTCTTAGACGTGCAGAACAAGCAGATGATCAGCGCGCCGATGGGCAACATGTTGTTCGAAAGGATGAAGTCCTCGAGACCTTGAATGTCGCCAATACCTGGAATCTGGAAGCCTGCCCACACGTTGAAGCCGAGCGCGCACGGAAGCGATAGCACGATGAGCAACACGCCGTTGATGGCAACGGACTTGGTGCGAGACCAGCCCCATTGATCCATGGCGAACGCGATGATGCCTTCGAACACGGCAATGATGGTCGACAGAGCCGCGAAGCTCATGAACACGAAGAATAGCGAACACCACAGCTGGCCGAGCGGCATCTGCTCGAAGACGCTGGGCAGCGTGACGAAGACCAAACCAGGGCCTGCACCCGGCTCGACGCCGAAAGCGAAGCATGCGGGGAAAATGATGAGGCCAGCCATGAGGGCCACGAACGTATCAAGCGCACCGACGCGGATCGACTCACCCATGAGCGAGCGGTCCTTGCCAATGTAGCTACCGAAGATAAGCATCGAGCCGATGCCAAGCGACATGGTGAAGAATGCTTGTCCCATGGCCGCATAAGCCGCCTGGCCGAAATTGGCAAGTTGCTCACCAAGCGTAGCGCCAGCAAACAGTTTCCCGAAATCGGGAATCAAATAGAACGCGAGGCCTTCACCAGCCCCCTCGAGCGTAACCGAACGGACGCACAGCAAGGCAAGCACTGCGAGCAGGCAGACCATCATGACCTTGGTGACGCGCTCGACGCCCTTCTGCAAACCAGCCGCGCAGCATGCCAAGCCGATGACGATGACGACCATCATCCAGAAAATCAGCTCACCGGGGTTCGAAAGCAAAGCGCCGAACACATTGCCCACGCCCTCAGCCGTCTGACCGACGAATGCACCTGTCGCGCTCTTGTATACGTATGCAAGCATCCAGCCAGCTACGACGGTGTAGAACATCATGAGCAGCAGGTTGCCGGCGATGGCCCCGTATTTATAAAGGTGCCATTTCGTCCCGCGCGGCTCGAGCACGTCGAACGACTTCGCCGCCGAGCGCTGGCTCGCACGTCCTACAGCGAACTCGGCGACCATGATCGGCAGGCCGAGTATCAGCAGGAAGACAAGATAAATCAATACGAAAGAGGCCCCGCCGTAGCGTCCCGTGATAAACGGGAACCGCCAGACATTGCCGAGGCCGATGGCACACCCCGCCGAGACCAGTATGAATCCGAGCCGGGTTGAGAATGTATCACGCATGGAATTCCTCCCTAAACAATATCCATTCCATTATAACGCTACAGCTTAGATTTGGCTATGAAAATATCTGCGCGCGGCCCTGCGCATCCCTGCCCGCCAGCAAACGTAGCCACCTCCCGGCCCTCTGGCACAAAAAAATGACATCAGGCCCGCCGCGGAAAGCGGCGAGCCTGACATCGGATTATGGATTGTGTGTATCAATACGCTGAGGAGACCAGCAGGTATTGAAAAAAGGAAGCCCTGAACTCCACTCCAGGGCCGGCCAGAGTAGGAAGCAATTTCCCGGCCTAAAATTAGATGAAATAAGTGTATGAGCAATTTCTCCTGCGGGAGGGCCGCAGGAAAAAGGTTCCGACAAACAAAAAGCCCTCTCCCGACCTGTCGTCGGAAAAGGGCATCAAATGCAATAAAAGCTGCGCCGCAGCGCTGCCGAATCCCCATCCCTATCACTCGCAGGTCAAACGGTGATTGTCAATCAGGCAGTTCTCCTGGCTCCAGCTCATCGCTCACCTGCGCCTTCCCAAGGTCTCCCTCAGTGACATCAATGCAGGCTCGCTCGCTGCTACAGTGGCGTGACCGCTCCGGACTACGGGCCTCAGCCCTACCGGCATTCTCTGTTAGGTGGAATCCATCCACACCTGATCCAATCGTTATTCTCTTGTATAATATTCATGGTAGCACATTAGACGATCATTGTCAATACATTCAGTCCGCCTATCGTTTGCCTGATGAAGAAAAAATCCGACAAGAAAAAGCATCTTTATTAGCGCTGGATGACTCATTCAAGAAAATCATTGTTGTGTCCGACATCACGCCCCCTGTGCACGATGATTATGGTATCTTGACCATCAATGTGCTCGACTTTTTGCTGAATCCAGACAGCCTGGAGGCATAGCCTCGGGCCCTATCGGACTTTTTCGCGTCACTTTCCTGG
>CACZIP010000215.1 GCA_902781245.1 uncultured Coriobacteriaceae bacterium
ACCGTGTACCACATGATGTACACGAACGTATCCATAGCGGGTTAACATCACCCACAAGACGGACACATTCATGTCAGAAGCGGGTTAACATCACCCACAAGACGGACACATTCATGTCAGAAGCGGGTTAACATCACCCGCTTATGGCACACGGTTCCCTGGAAGCGGTGTGCCATCGTTGTATAATCATCTACGGGGAGCTTGCGGGATTGGCAGGCTGAGAGGAGGCGCGAATCGCCTCGACCCATGGAACCTGTTGGATAATGCCATCGAAGGGAGTCTGATTTCCTATGGAAAAATTCGCACTTGGCACCGCACTCAAGAACGTTCGCAAGACAACGCCGCTCGTTCACTGCATCACAAATTACGTAACGGTCAACGATTGTGCAAATGCGCTTCTGGCCTGCGGTGGAAGCCCCATCATGAGCGATGAACCGCTTGACGTCGCCGACATTCAAACCATTTGCGGAGGACTCGTGCTCAACATCGGCACCTTGAATGCGCAGACTATCGAGGGCATGAAGGTTGCGGGCGCTACAGCGACCAAGGTGGGTCATCCCATCGTGCTCGATCCTGTGGGTGCAGGCGCTTCCAAACTCCGCACCGAAACCGCTGGCATGTTGCTCGACAACTACGATGTCAGGGTCATTCGGGGCAACATGTCCGAGATGAAGGCGCTTGCCGGTGCTGCAGCTGCCACGCGCGGCGTTGATGCAAACCCTGACGATGCTGTCACCGATGACAACCTGGCTGAAAGTGCCGCTTTTGCGAAAGCGCTCGCAGAGAAAACAGGTGCTGTCATCGCGATTACGGGCGCTATCGACATAGTTGCTGACGCGAACACCGCCTACGCCATCCGCAACGGCGTGCCGATCATGGGCAAGATCACGGGTACAGGTTGCATGCTTTCTTGCATTACTGCCGCTTACGTCGTTGCAAACCCCGACATGCTGCTCGAGGCGGTCGTTGCAGCTGTGGCCGGCATGGGTGTTGCTGGCGAAATCGCCGCTGCTCGCATGCAGCCAGTCGATGGCAATGCCTCTTTGCGCACGTATATTATCGACGCGCTCTTCAATATGAATGCTCGGGCGCTTGAGGCCGTTGCTCGTATCGAGAAAGTATAAATCAGGAACATCTGCTCTTGCCGTATGTCGGAGGTGCTTATGAAATGGTCTCTTGATGCCATTCGGAAATCGATGTTGGTTTATGCGGTGACCGATCGCGCTTGGTTGAACGGGCGAACGTTGGCGGAATGCGTGCAGCAGGCTGTTGACGGTGGTGCGACATTCGTGCAATTGCGCGAGAAGGATGCGTCCCGCGATGAAATCATTCGACTGTCAAACGAGCTGCTTCCCATTTGTCGTAAGGCGGGCGTTCCGTTCGTGATTGACGATGAGGTGGAAATCGCTCTCGAAGTTGGAGCGGATGGCGTCCATGTCGGTCAGGACGACATGGCATGCGAACGTGCGCGCGCGATGCTCGGCCCCGAGGCAATCGTGGGGGTTTCGGCGCAAACGATTGAGCAAGCGCTCACCGCTCAAGCAGCAGGTGCCGATTACCTGGGTGTGGGCGCGCTCATTCCCACTCCCACCAAGCCCGATGCTGTTGACGTGACGTTCGACGAGCTGCGTGCGATTTGCGGTGCCGTCGACATTCCCGTGGTGGGAATTGGCGGCCTCAACAAGAACACCGTGTCAAAGCTGAAAGGCTCAGGCGTCGATGGCGCCGCAGTCGTTTCTGCAATATTCGCAGCTGATGATTGCGGGTTCGCTGCACGCGAACTTCGCACCTTGATGGAAGAAGTCGTTCGATAGACAGCTAAAAAGACAGTTCCTTTTTGGATGTTTGCAGGGAAGAGGGGCATATGAAATCAGTGCTGAGCATTGCGGGGTCGGACTCGAGCGGTGGAGCGGGAATTCAGGCGGATATAAAGACGATCCAAGCGCATCACCTGTTCGCGCAAACGGCGATCACGGCACTCACGGCGCAAAACACGACCGGCGTTTACGGCGTGCTTGATGTCGAACCCGCGTTCGTAGCGCAGCAAATCGACGTCGTGTTCGAAGACATCAGGCCCGATGCTGTGAAAATCGGCATGGTGTCGTCACCGGCAATCGTCGATGCTATTGCTGAAGCACTCGTTCGCAATGATACAACCAACATCGTCGTCGATCCGGTCATGGTAGCGACGAGTGGTTCTGAGCTTTCGAGCAACGAGGCGGTCATCGCGTTGCGCGAGAAGCTCATTCCTCTGGCGACCGTCATAACTCCCAACATGCCCGAGGCTGAGGTACTGTTCGGAGCGCATATCGAAAACGCTGCCGATCAAGAGCACGCAGCGGTGGAGATCGCGCGTGTCACAGGTGTTGCAGTGTTGGTCAAAGGTGGACATGGCGAAAATGACGCCAATGATGTGCTGGCCCGGCCTGACGGTACGGTCACATGGTTTGAAGGCGAACGGGTCGACACGGCAAACACGCACGGAACAGGCTGCACGCTTTCAAGTGCAATTGCCTGCGGGCTCGCTGTCGGCAAGCCGCTTGAAGAAGCCGTGAAGTCGGCCAAGGACTACATCACCGGCGCTTTGTCAGCCGGCCTCGATTTAGGTCACGGTTCCGGGCCGATGGATCACATGTGGGCGTATTGATGGTTGCAACAGAGACCCGGTCTCTGTTGCAAAGCTACCAATACAGCGTCTGAATTGAATGGGCGGGCGCCTCGAGCGGCGCGATGTGCTTGCCAAGGCGCCTCGATTCCCATGTCAAATCGAAGCCGATGTCTCCATTGGTGCGATTCAAGATGACGAGCACATAGCTGCCGTCGGGGTTCACGAAGCCGCAGCATTCCAAATCAGAAGTGTATTGCGTGGTGAGCATCCTGCGCGCTCCTGGCTTCACGAAGCGGCTGAAATGGCCGATGTAGTGGAAGGGGAGACGTACGGAAAGCTTGTCTTCGGCCGTATCGTACATGATGGGGGCATCGCAGAAATTGCCTACGTGGTTTGGTCCACCGCCCGAATCGAGCAGGATATTCCAGTCGATGATGCCGTTTGCCCCGGCTTCAAGATCGCCGATGATTTCACGAGCATAGTGCTCGGCGTGCGGCAGCTCCCAATAGGGGTCGCCGGCAGAGTAGAAATCACATCCCTCGGTAAAGATCAGCTCGCGGTCGGGACCCACTAAGTCACGTGTCGCGCGTATCGCGTCGAAATGGTCGCCCGAATACCAGTGGAACGCAATGCCGTCGACCGCCCTCGCGCACTTGGGGTCTCTCATGATGGAGCGCGCTCGGTCAAGCATGCCTTCTTTGTTGTGGTCCCAAACGAACACTTTGACATCGCCGAGTCCTGCTCGAATGAGCGCGGGCTTCAGGTGATTAGCCAGGAAGTCGGCTTCTTGCTCGGCCGTGTACAGGCATGACTCCCATGTTTGACGTGCTTGGGTCTCGTTCTGCACGGTGATACGGCCGATTGGGACCCCTTCGACCAAATATGCGGCTATGGTTTCGACTACCATGCGCGCCCAAATGTCATAGGAGTTTCGCTTGAGGCGGCCGCCGTACTTCATCGTACGATTCGTTTTCGCCCAAGCTGGTGGGCTCCAAGGTGATGCTATGAACTCGAGCGATGGTTTGACCGTCTGCGCCGCTTTCACCAAGGGAAGGACGTAGGCCCAATCGTCGTCGATTGAGAAGCCTCGTAGGCTCTCATCGCGTTCCGTCATGTACGAACGGGGAACAAGTGAGAAATCGCAACTCTGAATCGAAAGGCGGCACAACGAGTAGTTGTTTGCATCGATGCCGAAGCACAAATCGAGAAACTCTCGTTGAGTTTCAGGGGTCATTTGAGAGAACACGTAACCTGATGCTTCAGTGAGAGCAGCGCCGAACCCCGCGATGCTCTGGTATGTCACATCGGGGTACAGCTTCACCAGTCGCATTTCGGGGTTTCCGAGCGTCGGCTTTGCC
>CACZIP010000216.1 GCA_902781245.1 uncultured Coriobacteriaceae bacterium
CTGCGTTCTCGTCCTCGGGGTTGGCGACGAGGTCTTCGGGCTCACGGTAGAAGATCACGAACAGGATGCCGACAATCAGGTCGTATACGGCAGCGCCCCACCAGATCATCGTCCAGTCGATGCCGACGGACTCGACGAGCCAACCGAACAGAATCGGGCAGACGCACATCATTGCGGCAACCCACATCGACCAAATCGAAAGGGGCAGCGAGCGTTTCTCGGGTGAGAACCATGGACCGATTGACGACGCACCTGCAACGCCCATAATGCCGAACGAAGCACCCTCGATGACGCGGCTGATGATGAACACGACGGTGTTCGTACCGGCCATCGCGCCGATTATCGAGCCTATGACACCACAGGCTACCGCGAGGGATACCGAGACTTTCATACCCATCTTGTTCACGAAGCCGGTCGTCGGGAACGCCATGATGAAGCCCATGATGTAGAAGGCCGCGACGACATAGCCGAACGTAGCTTCGTCAATCATGAAGTTCTGGCAGACGATCGGTGCAATGGAGATGGCTTTCGCCATGTTGGAGCCGGGCACGAACCCGACGAGCATTGTGAAAACTACGACTATCCAGCCATAGCTTCCGTCAACGCACTTTGACTTGTCTGCTGACATCTTTCCTCCTCCTTGAGTCGGTTCTCCACACGTCTTGCAACGTTTCGCCGCACCCCAAATTGCGGCCTGACCGGAAAACGCTGAACTTTCGCCCAGTTAAAGCAAAGCCTAGGAAGTTGTGGGGGATTTGTGAATCGAACCCAACTACCGAAAATCGTGAAACGCCAGGTATGAGGAAGGTTGAGCCCCGTGGTATGAGGTAAAGTTCGATGCCCTCACCTGGAACTATTCGTCTACTTCGGAATCGGCTTCAATCTCCTCGATGAAGTCGAGCAAATCTTGTCGAGAGTGCACATCGAACTTCCGATAGATGTTGTAGATATGCGTCTTTGCAGTGGATTGCGAGATGTAGAACGTGTCCATGATGTATTTCGTGTCGCGTCCTTTGACCAGATAGTGAAGCACTTCGCGTTCGCGCGGCGAAAGCTTGTAACGGTCGCATGCCGTCTGCACCTTGCGCTGCCAAAGAGCTTTGTAGCGGCCAGCCTGCTCCTGCGCCGACGTTATCTCCTCATCCGCCTTCTCCATCTCGAGCGCCGACTCGAACGGATAGCACTGGTAGTTCACCTTGATTTGCAGAAGGGCCAAAACCATGCATGCTATGCAGATCGAAGCGGTCAAGGCAAACTCATACGTTGGCACCAGAACGCCGCCGAGCGCAAACAGGGCTGCTCCAGACCCAACGCCGAAGAAGAATATCGAAGCCTCGCGCCCGTACAGCCAAATCGGGGAAATCATGTTGAACCGCGCTGATTCGATTACCGCATTCATCACCACGATGACCTCAAGCGTCGCCACGAACACGAATGCAAACAGGAACACCAGCTTGAACACGCCGGAAACGAACGTCACCGGCAGAAGCAAGATGACCGCAGAGGCCGACATGCCCTTCAGCAGGATGTCCTTGTAGTTTTTCTCGTCGAGACCACGAGCAAAGAGCGAGAATAAGCCAGCAGCCGCAATTACACTACCCAGGATGATCCATATCACTTGCGTCTCGATACCCGCATCCGCCCAGAATCCGAGCTCAATCGAACTGAACATGAACCCGATGGCGAAAAGCGAGCGCCTGTTTCCCCGAAGGGGGATATGGCGCGCCTTAGAATCCTCGTCGCTGATGAACTCTGGCATGCTTCCGCCCCGCATCACAAAGGCTGTCGTCAGCCCCACTCCGACGACCACCGTGGCCACATGGACGATCAAGAGCGTCAGATTCTCCAAGTTGATCAAAACAAGCATGAACAGACCCACGCATACGACAAGTAAATCGACGCTTGTCATGAGAGATTGTCGAGGAAGCTTGTTGAGGAAGTCGCTGTAAATGAACGCAGCGGCAACGAGGCACATTGCGGCACTCGGTATGGCGAGCGCAAAGAGCTGCACGTAGCACAGTGGTATTTCCAGCACGGCGCACACCACGTACACGACAAACAGCAGGCGCTGGCCTTTCTTGGTCTGAAGGCGTTCCGAAAAAAGCCCGCCCAACGCGAGCGCACCCGCAACGATAATCGCCATGCAAACGGCATAAGCCGCCTCATGTGCCAAAGATGACTGCATGCGCACCACGACAACATAGGTGAGCACGACGCTGACCACAGAGAGGATGAACCCCAAACATGCATCCAGGAGGCCATCGAGACCCATCGAAGTGCGTCCACCGTTTTGCTGTGTACTCAGGTCAGCTGTGCCGGTTTCTGTGTTCTCAGCCATGTTCATTCCCCCAAACTGCTACAACCAACGTGCATGTCACAGCAATTGAACAAGCTAGGGCATCTTACGGATGAGCGCCAATGCCGCCGTGCCAACGAAACCGAGCACCATGATGACAGTGCCGGCAAAGAACCAGTTCAACAGGTCAGGGCCGAGCAAACCTTGCACGAGGAACGTGCCGAGGAACTGGCCGATGCCCTGGACGGTGATCATGACGCCCATGGCGATGCTTGCAAGCTCCGGTCGTGGAAGGATCTTCGTATAGCCTGACAAGAACATGCCAACGCCCCCCATGCCGATCAGTCCCATCACAACGACCGCCACCCACAGCAAGGGACCTGTGTTCGTGTACATGACAAACGTGCACGGGCCCATCACGAACATTGCTGCAACGAGCAGCGGCTTGTACCGACCTATTTTATCTGCAATCACGCCGAACAGTGGCGATGACACGATGGACATGAGCATGGGCGCCGTGCTGATGAAGCCCGAAAGGGTCGGATCGTATCCCTGCATCTGGAGAATCGTCGGTACAAACGAAAGTATAGCGAGCAGGCAAATATTGAAAACGGCGAAACCAACGAAGAACAGCAGCGTATCGCGGGTGATTACCTCGCGGTACTTCGGCTTCTCGGCTGCCAGCTCAACTGCTGACGATTGCTCGGGTTCGCCGGCAGGCGCGGGTTCGCGTATGAGCACGAGTTCAACCACCGCTGCAACCGCGGCAACGGCCGCAAAACCGATCCACAACCCGGAAAAGCCGACGGTCTGGAAAATCGTCGGAGTAACCAAAGCCGCGATGGTCGACCCCACGCATCCCCAAATACCGAAGATGCCCATGGTCGTACCGATTTTATCGGCCTTCACACATCGCTGGATGAGGATGGGGCCGCACGTCGTCAAAATCGTGAGAGCGGCACCCTCTACAGCACGTGACAGAATGAGCACCGAGCTCATCCGAGCGAACAAGCCGATCATGGAACCCACGATGGCCAAGCCGAGCGCGACGATCATCATCTTCTTCGCGCCGAAACGCTGCGCAAGATTTCCGGCTGGAATAGCGACGAAGATACTCGCCAAAGTGAAGATTGACATGAGCCATGACGCCGTCGTCGCGTCCATTGAGAACTGCGCCATGATCGACGTCATGATGGTCGGGATCTTGTACTGGATGAGCGCTACGGCTACGCCCGAGAAAAGCAGGACGACACCGACCAAGATGGGGTTCTGGTACTTGAAGCTTTCGCCCGTTTCCTTTGGAGCGGAAGACGTTGCTGGCTCGTTCGACATAGTCGCACCCCATCCCATGCGATTGACTTTTGAAGCGTGCCGCGCACCCATCTGAAGACAAGGTGAAACCGAGCCCTGACTTCTGGGAACAGCCCCCTCATAATCCTCATTCAAGTCTATTGCTCCAGCCCATTAGTCGGTATCGTACGCGCAGTATGAGATTGCAAATTCGAACTCATGCCTTGCGTTCGATAGGAAAGATTTCGCGTTGAAGCCACAATGAATAGCGCAGATGCATGCCCTAGGAACTCGGGCATCTGCCAAGAGCGTATGAGTATCCGATGAGAAAGGGAGAGGATTATGCCGGACGAGAAAGACATGGCTGC
>CACZIP010000217.1 GCA_902781245.1 uncultured Coriobacteriaceae bacterium
TCTGAAGGTCAACAATCGTGGTGTTCTATAGGCGGGGCTTCGTGCTTGCCGAACCCCTCCGTCTGATACGATAACCCCAGCCAAACAGAGCCGCCCGAGCGGCCATCTCCTGCTCTGTTTGGCGACATTCCGGGAGATGGTCGTTCGGGCGCATCGGAATGTTAGGGGGACGCCATGTCCGACGACCCTGTTGACCTTGCGTGCCTTGTCGACTCTCTTTCAGAAAGCCAGATACGCGAACTGGAAGACGCTATCGGCGCCCGGAGGTGCCGGGAGAAGTACGGCGCCGACAGAATCGACGAGTTGCTGGAGGTTTGGGAGCACGTTCCGCCGTGCCCGACCTGCAGATGCAGGGAGCCCTTCAAAGACGGCTCCACTCCGCAGGGAAGAGCGAGGTGGCGTTGCCCATCGTGCGGAGCCAGGTTCAGCGCGCTCACCGGGACGATATTCGCGAGCGCCAAGCTTCCGCTTTACAAGATCATCCGGATAGTCGAAGTGATGTGTCACAACGCCTCGCTTCGCCTCATCGAGCTGACCTGCGGAGTGAGCCATCCGACCGCCCATCTGTGGCGGCACAAGGTGTTCTCGACGATAGATTCCTGGCAGGAGAAGGTGATGCTGTCTGGCAGGGTCTGGATCGACGAGATGTACTTCAACGACACCGACCTCCTGCACGACCTCGGGCGCAAGCCCAAGCGAGGCCTTTCGAAGGACCTCATATGCGTCGTCGTGGCGATCGACGCCCACAAGAACGTCCTGGCCGTCGTGAGCGAGAACGGCAAGCCGTCGACCAAGCGGATCAACGCTGCGCTCGAGGCCCACATCGAACCGGGGTCGACCATCGTGCACGATTGCGAGAAGGCGCACAACGCCCTCGTCAAGAAACTGAGGCTCGTTGACGAGCGCTACAAGGCCAACACCGCAGACCCCGACTACCTGCTGCACATGGCCCTGGTTAACAACCTATGCTCGTGGATCAGGCGCTACGTCGGCAGGTTCTCTTGCATGAAGTCCGTCAATCTGCAGAGCTACCTGAACTGGTTCGTGTACCTGTTCCGAGTCCACCGCGACGAGGAGAAATGGCCGACGGAGGAAAGGGTCGTTCGCCATTTGGCGCTATCGGAAGGAACCCACCTGCGGAAATAACCTCAAATTACCACCACGATTGTTTACCTTCAGAAAACCTCAAATTACCACCACGATTGTTTACCTTCAGAAAAACCTTTATGACCTAAAATCCTAGCATGTAAGTAGGAATAGATGGGCTAGGCAAAGTTGGAGAGCGTTTGCGCACGTCCCATCCAGTCGTAAGGAGGAACGACCATGACGCAAGAGCAAGCACCGAAGATGTCCGCTTTCATACCACCGAGGCTGATGAAGCTTGGTGCCATTGCCAATTGGCCCAACGCCGACGTGCCTCTCGGAGCCCAGGTGAACGAGTACATTCCCGAGCTCTGCAAAGTGCCCTACGACTACCTGTTCAAAGATGACCCGGTGGCTATGGCAGAGTGCACGCTTCTGACATGGGAGTACATCGGCATCGATCTGCTCGTGCTCAACACCGACTGCTACAACTTCGAAGTCGAAACGCTCGGCGGGAAGCTGTCGTTCTACGAGGACCATATTCCCGACGTCGACTGCAGCGACCTGTTCATCAAGAGTGCGGCCGACCTCGACAAGATCAAGTTCGAAGGGTTTGAGAAATCGCGTATTCCTTACCTCGTTGAATACTGTAAGGCGTACAAAGAGCTCTCCGGGCTCGATACCGTTCCCAGCTTCTCCGGCCCTTGGAGTATCGCAGCGAACCTGTACGGCATGGAGAACCTAATCGTGGATGCGGTTTCCGACCCCGAGTTCGTGCACGAGCTCATGGGCCGTCTGGTGCGGGACTTCCTGATTCCGTTCCACAAGGCCTTGGCCGAGCTGATTCCGGGTATGCAGGGAACCACGCTTGCCGACGCCATCGGCAGTCCGCCGCTTGTATCGAAGGAGCTCTTCGCGGAGTTTGTCGCCCCTTATGCTCAAGAGCTGCTCGATTCCTATCAGGCGAACGGCATCCTCAAGTACAACGGTGTGTGGGGCATTGCCGAGTACGAAGGCGAGGAGCGCGACGATTTCGTGCGCCAGCTGATCAAGACGGAAGGAACGCTCGGCGTGTTTGACCCCGATGTCTTGCTCGTGGGTCCGGAGTACTATCGCAAGCTCGCCGACGAACAGCTTGCGCCGCTGATGTTTGGTCTGAGCACCAACATCCTCCAGGACGATACGCCCGAAGAGGTTGCCGCGTCGGTCAAGAACTACGTCCTCGGCGGAAAGGCCGGCATCACCCCGTTCTTGATGTTCCTCAGCAACATCGCACCGGAAACTCCCATCATCAATATCAGGACAGCTGTGGAAGCCACCCATGTGTATGGTGCACCTGGAGCAACCGAGGACACGCCGTTCGAGCCGGTGGGCGAGGTCGAGAGCTTCGAGGACTTCCTGCGTGCCAAGATTGCGAACAACGAGGAAGGCTACTCGTTCGCATGGCTTGAGAAGTCGGAGTACAGCTATCTGCTCCCATAGGGAAGTGTGATATTCGGTCGGCAAATTGCCGCAAGGGCGCTCTTCGGAGCGCCCTTCTTGTTTTCAGAAACGAGAGCCCCTCTTTGGCTGTATTCATTTCGGAAAGAGGCCACGAGAAATAGGCCACGATTAGGTGACGGTTGTTTTGAGCAATGGGCCAATCTGGTACATTGTCAACGAGAGCAATATCGAGAAGGAACCTCAGTGAAGCAGTGGACGAAAGCCATAATCGCCGACGTGGCGCTTGCCATCCTCGCCATCTTCCTATTCTCGCCAACTCAGCTGGCGCTGAGTCCGCTTGCGCCGAATCTTCTCGTTGCGGCTTCGAGCGTCATCGGAGCTGTGGGCATTGGCGCCGCAGCAGTCAAGGTGAACGGCGACGCGATCAAGGCGATGCGCGCCGAGAAACGACTCGAGCTGGGGCCGGGCGAAGCGACCGTCGACGACATCAAGATGGCGCTGCAGGAATATGAGAAGACGACTGCGGTAGGCGTTTACGCCAGACAAGCCATCGCCGAGCTCGAAGCGGCCGAGCGCAAGCGTAACACCTTGTACGAGATCATCGGCAACAAGTTCCAACCAGGCAGCATCACCTGGGAGAAGTTCGCCGAGGGCATCGAAGCGGCCACGCAGGCCATCGCGTTTAACTCCGCGCTTTTGACCAAGCGCATCAAGGCGTTCGACGTCGAAGATTACAAGCGCAACGCAAAGAACACCATCACCGGCCTGTTCAACCGGGGCACCGTCCCGGAGGAAGTCAGGCAAGAGCGCCGCGCGATGTACGAGGCCAACCTCGACGAGATGCGCACCATCGTGACTGCGAACGAGCGCCTGCTCACCGAGCTTGACCGCTTCGCCATCGAGATGGGGCGGCTCGAGTCTGGCGCCAACGAGCAATCGAACGATCGCTTGCTCGAGGAGATAAACACGCTTGTGGACGAAACGAAGTACTACCGGTAACAAACATGGAGGGGTGCGCTCCTCCATGATGAAAGTGGTTTCATGGGCGGGCGGCACCCGCTCATGCAAAGCGGAAAGGATTCCACTATGGCTTTCGATTTGACGATTCCCGATCCTGAGGAAACCAAGCAGCAAGTTGCCATCGAGCTGTCCGTGCCCGATGTCGAGCAGGCGAAAGAGGAAGTGGCCAAGGACGTGGCGGTCACCGAGGCATATGCGCAGGTGATCGATGACACCGCAGCTGAGCGCGGCCAGCAGATCATGCAGGTCGACCTCGACTCGTACGAGGCCAAGCGCGAGATCACGCAGGCAATCGAGAACCTCGGCGCCGACATCGCCTACAAGTCCACGGCGAAAAACGAAATGCTCGCACGCCGCATGAAGACCCTCGGAAAGCAGGGCGGCGACACAGGCGAAGTGGCCAAGAACCTCGAGGAGCTGGCCATCACGATGCGCGACCTCGACCCGAAGGGCATCGACTTCGCGAAGGGCAGCCGCATGGGCAAGCTGTTCAACCCGGTGCGCCGTTACTTCGAGCGGTACAAGACAGCCGATGCCGAAATCGCTTCGATCGTGAAGTCGCTCGACACCGGCAAGGACATGCTGCACAACGACAACGTCACGCTCGAGCTCGAAGAGGCGCAGATGCGCGAGTTGACCAAGCAGCTCAACCAGCAGATCGAGATCGGCCTCGACCTCGACGCATACTTATCGCAGGCCATCGAGCAGGCGAAAGCCTCCGGCACGGCCGACCCCGACCGCATCAGGTTCGTCGAGGAGGAAGTGCTCTTCCCGCTGCGCCAGAAGATCACCGACTTCCAGCAGCTTCAGCTCGTCAACCAGCAGGGCATCGTGTCCATGAACGTACTGCGCCGCAACAACTCCGAGCTCATCCGCGCCGTCGACCGTGCCGAGCATGTCACGGTGTCGGCCCTGCGCGTGGCCGTCACGGTGGCTGGTGCGCTGTACAACCAGCGCATCGTGCTCGACAAGGTGAAGGCGCTCAACGAGACGACGAACGCCATGATCTCGTCAACCGCCACGATGCTCAAGGAGCAGGGAACCGAGATCCAAACCACAGCAGGTGAGTCGAACATCTCGGTCGAGACGCTACAGCAGTCCTTTGCCGATACGCTGCAGGCGCTCGAGGACATCAGCAACTACAAGCAGGCGGCGCTTCCGCGCATCCGCCAGACGATCGACGATTTCTATATGCTCGCCGAAACCGGCGAAAAGCACTTGCGCCAGATTGAGAGCGCCAGCTAGCGCGAAATAACATGCACGTGAATCGCACCGAAGGGGGCGCCTCTTCGGTGCGATTTCGTTTTGATGGGACAACCAAAAGAGACAGTCTCTTTTGGTTAGTAAGCCAGCACCCTTGTGGAATCGGCGCGTTGCGTTTCGGGTATCATACTCAAAAAGATCGGGAGTCGGAGGAAGCATGGCGTTCGTCGAGTTCAGGGATGTGTGCAAAATCTACCAGATGGGCGAGGTCGAGGTCGCCGCGGTGTCGGGCATGTCGTTCGACATC
>CACZIP010000218.1 GCA_902781245.1 uncultured Coriobacteriaceae bacterium
CGCTGATAAAGTTGGGGTCACCGTTCCCAAAATCGACCATACCAATTTCAACGAGGCCCTTGAGCTGGCTAACGAGATAACAGCCCACTTCGAGGATTTCCCCGTGACGTTCCAGGGCGAGACCATGACGCTTGCCCAAGCGAGGGTGCGGCTCGCCGAGGGGCGCCAGCAGCTCGCTGATGCCGAAGCGCTGTACAACGATGCGGTTCCCAAGCTCAACGCTGGCTGGGCCCAGTACTACGCAGGGTGGGACGAACTGAATCGCCTTGCGGCAGAAGGTGAGCAGAAGCTCGCCGATGGCGAAGCCGAGCTCGCCGAAGCTAAGGAGAAGGTGGCCGAGAACGAGCCGAAACTCGAGAAGGCCAAGCAGCGTTTCGCCTCCATGAAGCAGAGCAGGTGCGCTGTCATGTCGCGTTCCTACAATGCAGGGGCAGCCCAAGTCTCCATGTTCAGCGATATCACCTCGAACCTCAGCTTCTCGATGGCGGCCCTGTTCATCATCGTGGGCCTGCTCGTCTCCTACTTCGCCGTCAGCCGTATCGTGCACGAGCAGATAACGCAGATCGGCACCAAGAAGGCGCTCGGTTTGCGTTCGCGCGAGATTACGACAAGCTTCCTGGCGTACTCTGCCATCGCGGTCGTCGCCGGCGCTATTGTCGGCACAATCGCGGGCGTCTTGCTGGTCGAGGGAATCATCGGAAGGGTGTTCGGCGGCATGTTCACGTTTGGCGGATATCCGCCGTACTTCGGGATACCGCTGTTCCTCGTGGTTGTGCTGCTCGAGTTGGTGCTCGTGCTTGGTGCAACATACCTGGCTTGTCGCAGAATCTTGAAAGAGCACGCCGTCGAGCTGCTGAAAGGCGAGAAGCCGCCCGAGGGCAAGACGCGTTTCTATGAGAAATGGGACTTTTGGGATGGTTTGCCGCTGTTTATTCAGACTATCGTGAACAACTGCGTGAACGACAGGCGCCGAGTGCTGAGCACGATTGTGGGCGTGGCAGGGTGCACAGCGCTCATAGTGACCGCCATCACGCTGAATGACAACGTTACGAAGAGCTACGACCGCCACTACGAGAGCGTGTACGGATTCAACGCCATAGCGTATGTCGATGCGAAAATCGACGGCGCGGCGGACGAGGTCGAAAAGGCGCTCGAGCAGGAAGGCTACACTGCGACGCCCGCTCTTCGCCAGCGCTTTATCCTCGCTCAACCAGACGGTGATCGCGGTGCTGTTCGCGTCGTCGTGCCGTCGGACGAAAGCGAATTCGCTGATGCGTATCATGTGAATTCCGTTTCGGGCAACGCTTTCGATCCCTCTGACGAAGGCGTGTGGGTCAGTCAGGCGTATGCCGACCATTTCGGGGCGAAGGTTGGCGATACGTTGACGTTCGAGGACTCTGATGGAAGGATGTATCAGGCTCCTATCAGCGGGTTCCATGAGTTTTGGCTAACGTACCACGAAGTCGTAATGGGGCGCAGTGCCTACAAGAACCTGTTTGGAGAAGATGCGGCGCCGAACGTCGTGCTTGCCGATACGCATGATGCGGATTTGCAGGATGTGGCGCAGCGCCTCGAAAGCGTGAACGGCTTCCACTCCATCGCAGACGACAAGACAAGCCAGCACGGCGCCTTCGAAACGTTCTCGAAAGTGTCAGGTGCAGTCGTGCTCATCTACATCGCGCTGTCTGCCCTCATGGCCATCGTCGTGCTCCTGAACCTGAACGTCATGTTCATCGAGGAGAAGAAACGGGAGCTCATCGTGCTCATGATCAACGGATTCAGCGTGAAAGATGCCCGGCACTACATCTCCTATGACAACATCGTGCTCACGGCGGTAGGCATAATCGTGGGGATACTGCTCGGTTGCATCATGGGCTCGATAACCGTTGCAACTGTGGAACCTTCGACGAGCGTGTTCCTGAAAAGCCCCGATGGGTTGGCCATCGCAGTTGGCATCGTAGGCAGCGCAATTCTGGCAATCATCATGTCCCTCATTGCGCTGAGGCGCGTTTCTAACTTCAAACTGACCGATATCAACAGGTTCTAAGCGCTTGTTGTCAAACGCTTGTCGGGCGCGATACCTGGAATCTATTCGCTTCCAGGTAGGCGGGTCAGCGCAAGCTTCGCAGCCTCGTTTCCCAAGATGGGCGCTATATCGCGCAGCATGCCGATGAGCGTGGTGCGCATCTCGGCAGGCAGTTTGGCGACGGCTTCGGCGACGGCAAGCGCGTTGACCGAGCGGTTCTCGCCAAACTCGCGCCATGTGTCGACCTCTGCAGCGCTGAAGATGTCGTAGACCGCGTCAATGAACAGCTCGCGCTGGTCGCGATCGTAGGACTTGGCCCAACTGTTCATGGTTGCCGAGAGGATGGCTGCGTTGGGGCTGATCTCGTCGAGCGTGACGAAGTCGCCATCCTCGACCGCCCAATGAGTTGACGCGTGCTGCGCGAACAACACGCCGCTTGCTCGTACAACGCGGTAGTCGGCTCGGCTTTCCATAAGCATGCCGAACACGCTGCTCTCGGGGACGGTCTTGCTAAGTTTTGCTTTGTATGCGGGCGAATTGATGCGAAGCGTTGGCGTAAACGCGAAGCCCGGTCCGTCGTGGCTGAAGATGCGCTCGACTTTTCCGAACGTCTGCTCACGGCAGGTGAGCGCTGCGTATTCGGCAAGGTTGCCGCCTTTGCTATGCCCGCCCACATACAGGTTGGTTGGCTCGGTGTCCGCTATATCTTCGAGGTAGGTTCGGGCGCTCACCTGGCTGGGGACTTCCTCCATGAACGTCAGGTTGAAGTCTTCCTTCCATCCGGCGAGCGAATTGTCGGTGCCGCGGTATGCCACATAAGCTGATCCGTCTGGGAAGAAGAACGTGATGGCTGCGAATTGCTTCTCGAAGTGATTCGAAACGTCGTTCGCGTAATAGCCCACTTTGAGATCGGCGTAGCGCGGAGAGGCAAGTAGGGCAGACAGGAATTCGTCGCCACCCATGTGCGAGAGCCATATGTCGCCGAATAGGTCGGCATGCGAGATACCGCAGATGGCGATTGGCAATGGCATGAGTTCGGTCGGAACGGTGCGTCCGATAGCGCCCTTCTCGAAGCTGAAGTAAGAAATTGTCGAGAGAACGAGGCTGTCGACATCGTTCAACGGTACCGCATCAAACGCTTCTCGTTGTTCATTGAGGTATTCGACGATCGTGCTATTCATGACGCCTTCCAATCAAGCTCTTCCAGGAACAGTATAGAGTTCGTCCGCCCCGATGGGCCAATGCTTCTCAAGAATCAAATTACATGCGAACGAGATGGGCTTTTCGGGCAAGCTCGAACTCGCATCCACCGCAAATAAGAACGACGAGAAAACCCATCAACATTTTTTCATGTTTGGTGGATTTGCATTATGTACTGTGCCATAATGCTCATAAAGAAATTTTATGAGCATTATGCGTACGCAGGATAATTTGTCGGTGTTGACGTTCTTCGCTTTCCAGCTGAAGGCGTGAAGGTTTCGATTTGTAGTGGTGGATCAAGTCTTTTTGCGAGAAAGGCTTAAGAGAGGAAGGAACCAGCATGACGTATCAGACCGAGAACACGATTGAGAAGCGCGAGGCGCGCATCGCTGCGGCGATGAGGTTCGAGGAGGGCGACCGCGTGCCCTTCGCGCCGCGCATGGGCACGATCTACAGCGAGCTCGCCGGCATCTCGAAGTACGAGGCGCTCAACGACTACCGCATGATGAAGCCCGGCGTCGAGTACTTCCTGTCGAACTGGGAGGTCGACCTGTTCTGGGCTCCGGCTGCTTACCCCATCAACGTGATGGAGGTGCTGGGTACGAAAGCCGTGCGCTGGCCTGGCGCGACGTGGGGCATCGACCGCATGATGGGCTTCCAGGTCGTCGACGACTGCTATCTCGAGCAGGAAGACTACGACGACTTC
>CACZIP010000219.1 GCA_902781245.1 uncultured Coriobacteriaceae bacterium
AATACGACGTCAAGATGGCACCCGGATTTCACAAGCAAATCGGTCAGCATGAACAAAGGAGCAGCTCCAACGCCTCCCCCAACGAGGAGTGCATGCTCAAAATCGGTTGACCACGTGTTGCCAATCGGACCGATAAGCTCGAATGTGCCCTCGTTAATCTCTGGCATGATTTGGGTGATCGAGCCGACTTCCTGGTACAAGACGTCAAGCGTCCCTGTACCTGCATCAGCTGCATAAACGGAAAACGGACGGCGAAGGACGTGCTCTTGATGCCCTGGAACCTTCATGTGTATGAACTGACCAGGCTTGATCGATTGAGCAATAACGGGCGATTCAAGCTGCATCAGATGCAGCCTGGGCCCAACTTGTTCGTTCGAAAGCAATCGTGCGGATTCGTTTACAAGCTGTCCCATGCGACCCCCTTACTTCATGCTCGCATCCTTAGAGCTCATTCTATCATTGATACCCAGGCGAAATTGCACAGTGCTCCCAGGGAAGTGTGTGCCAAAACAGTCCCTAGTCGTTCTCGATTGCCTCGGTCTCGAACACGAACTTGACTGAACCTTCTGTTCCTTCGGTTATACCTGCGAAGTTCTTGTATGAACCACCTGCATCCGTAACTGCAGTGAAACGATTGCCGAGTTTCACAATCCTGTTGTCGATGGCATCGGCAATCTTCGATACTCCCTCGTCGTTGAATTGTTGCAAGCCTTCAGCCATTGAATTCGAGCCATCTGCAGCCTGCTGCGTAGCGTCAGAGAGCTGCGATGCTCCTTGCGAAATCTGGCTCACACCAGAAGCGATTTGGCTCATACCGGTCGCAAGCTCACCAGACTTGCTCTCGAGCATGGCGAGTCCGTTCTCGAGCTGGTCAGCACCTGCTTTAAGCTTGGTTACCGCACCGATTAGCGATTCGGGATCGCCTGCTGTACCGAACCCTTGATCTGCGATTGCATCCAAGGCACCAGCAAGACTCTGAGCTCCCGCTGCCAACTGAGAAAGGTCAGACTGACTAAGAGCACCCGATGCAGCTTGAGTAGCCTTCGTCGATATCTGACCAGTGTAGTCCGCCAATGCACCAGCGTCAGTGCCAAGCAGCGACACATTGGCTTCGAGCGATGAATTGTCGAACAGTGCATTGACCTTCGCCTGATCCTCTTCCGATAAACCGAGGCCTTTGGCACTATCCTTCAAACTCTGATACGAGCTGGCGACAGCCGTGGCATCTGCCTGCACCGTACCAGCTTGCGCCGTAACATAGCCGAGAAGCTTGCCGTCGCCTTCGAGCTCTGTTGCAGCATCCGACAGAACACCTGCGAGCTGCTTAAGCTGATCACCAGAAAGTGTGTCGGCAAGATCCGATGCTCCCTTCTGCGCTTGAACGACTTTCGTCTTAACTTCTGCCAAACCACCAGCATACCCTCCAATACCCGCTGAAAGGTCTGTTGAGCCGCTATGCAGTTGCGCTATGCCGTTCGTGAGCGCGGGAATCTCATTCGTGGTGGCACTTAAACCCTCATCGAGTTTCAATGTGCCATTCGAAAGTTGCTTGGCACCCTCTGCCAACTCCTTCAGGCCGTCATTCAGTTCATTTGAACCCTTCGTCAACTCAGACATAGCGCTCTTCAAGCCGCTCGACGCGTCAGCGTATTCGCCCGTATTGAAATCAGATGCATCGAAGCCGTCAAGCAGGTCTGGTGAAACCATCGTGAGCGACGAGCCTAATTCGAAATCGACCGCATCTGCTTCTACCTCGAAGTAGTCAGGAACTTCAAAATCGTCGCCCGCATCGAGACTCGACGCCAAACCGGGCATCGCGTAGCCAAGGGCAATTGTGCGATCACCGTCCTCTATGAGGCGACCATTCGTGACCTTGACGTTGGAGAAAACATCGTTGTCGAGCATCAAGCCCGTCATAGCTGCAAACGGCGTGTAAACCTGAAATCCGTCAGCAGTCGTCTGCGAGTTGTTGATGTAGTCGTACCTTATGACCACATGGCCCGACTTGCCACGAAGCTCTTGCGGTGTGATATATGAACCGTTGTATCGGTACGTGACCTTAATCTCAATTGGAAGTGCAGCGTTCGTCGTACCCGAGTAAACGATGTCTTTCCCGCTCGGTGAATGCCAGACCAATTCACCTTCCTGGGTGAATGAGACGTTCTCATCGTCGGCCTTAAGATCGCCGAGGCTCGTTACGTCCGCAACATCAGTGCTTCCATCCGTCTTCAGCGTCGTGGAAACTTTTACGTTTTTCACCGAACCATCTGCATATGTGCTGACGTTGACGGTTTCGTTCTTCTCCGAGGCGACAGGCGCATTGCTTTGATTCGACGTGATAGATGCTGCATCAGCAGATGAAGAACCAACGTCATCAGCGAGCGCATAGCCCGCAGGAGCAACGATCATCGCGCTCAATGACGCAATCGCCAACGTATATCCAACCGATGTGACAATGCCCTGTGTGGCCGTCATGCCCATCTCCGTTCCCGCATATCGAGAATCGATGCTTCGTTTTAGGTTAAAATGCCATGACGAATTGTAACGCATAGCTAACTTTTATAGGTGAATTGGTTCTTCGGTAATCTTCCCGTCTTCCATCGTCGCATAACCACCAACGTAGACATCGGTTGCACGACCCGTAAGCTCCCAACCGATAAATCCAGAGTTCTGGGCTTTCGATTCGAATTCCTCTTCAGTAACCGTCCACTTCAAATTGGGATCGATAACCGTCAGATCCGCGCGGCTTCCAGCCTCAATTGCCACACGGTCGATGCCGAGAATTCGCCGAGGATTGACGCTCATGAGCTCGACCATTCTCTCCCAGGTGATCTTGCCGGTGTTAACAAGATTGCCAACTACGCAGCCAACACTTGTTTCGATGCCCGTCATCCCGAAGGGGGCGAGCTCGAACTCGCGCGCCTTTTCATGTGCTGCATGGGGCGCATGATCGGTGACGATGCAGTCGACCGTTCCGTCGACGACACCTGCTATGACAGCTTCTGCATCAGCCGCAGTGCGCAGCGGTGGATTCACCTTGAAGTTCGTGTTGTAGTCATCGCCGATGCACTCCTCGGTCAGGAACATGTGATGTGGCGTGACCTCGCAGGTAACCTTCACGCCATCAGCTTTCCCACGTCGCACAAGATCGAGACCATGCGCCGAGGAGAGATGCTGGATGTGGATTGGACAGCCCGTGAGCGACGAAATCTCGATGTCGCGTGCGATTTGGATTTCCTCACCAGTGGCAGGCCAACCGAGCAACCCAAGACGCGTGGAAACAACGCCTTCGTTTATCTGGCCTTTTCCTACCAAGCTTTCGTCCTGGCAATGACTGCTCACGGCCTTCCCGAACTGTGCAGCATAATCCATTACACGCCGCATCATGCCAGCTGACTGGACGCCGCGCCCATCGTCTGTGAACATGACAGCGCCGTGTGCGACCATATCGCCCATTTCAGAGAGCGCCTCGCCCTTCTCGTCGCCGAATGCGAGCTTGAGGGAGGTGTGGTTGAACGGGACAGGCATGAGGGTGCCGTGGATGTCGGCGAGGACCTTATGCTGGTAGGGCGTCCACTCGGTGAAGCGCGAGAGGAACTGATGGACGCGCTCGTTGGTGGTGTGGTAGATGTGGGGCCCGTACTGGTGGATGAGCACGCCCGCCTCGTCATAGCAGTCGTAGGCGTTGCCCGCGATGTGGTCGCGGCGCTCGAGCACGCAGACCTTGAAGCCGCACGACTCGGCGAGGCGGCGCGCGCAGACGGCGCCCGCGTAGCCGGCGCCGACGATGATCGCATCATATGAATCGGGAGAGAATGCTTCGGGAAGACCGTGTTCGATTGCCATGGCATATCCCTTCTAGAAAACCGGACGGTTGAGCAGAAACGATTCTAGCACTCGACAGTATAATGGTAGAGGTTTTGGGTGGGA
>CACZIP010000220.1 GCA_902781245.1 uncultured Coriobacteriaceae bacterium
CGACGGTGGCTATCAAGCTGCTTCGACCCCGGCTCCGGCACCGTCGATCGACGCGACCTCTTCAGTGTACGACGACGATATCCCGTTCTAAGATTGAAAGAGGCAATAAATGGCCGATTATTCTAAACAGCCTCGTCGTAAGTACTGCCAGTTCTGCAAGGACCAGGTGGACTACGTCGACTACAAGGACACGCAGGTTCTGCGCAAGTTCGTGACTGATCGCGGCAAAATCAAGCCGCGTCGTGTCACGGGTGCCTGCGTGCAGCATCAACGCGACATCGCGAACGCCGTGAAGCGCGCTCGCACGATGGCCCTCATGCCCTACGCGGTTCCCGCAGTCAGCGGCCGCGGTGACCGTCGCAGGCGCGACTAAAGAAAGGGGCCCACAATGAAAGTTATTCTTCTCGAAGAGCTGAGGGGCAAGGGCGGCGAAGGCGACGTCGTCGAAGTTACCCGCGGTTTCGCCAACAACTACCTTCTCAAGAAGGGCATTGCCGTGAAAGCGACTGAGGGCAACCTCAAGCAGCTCGAGCTCCGTCGTAAGAACATCGCCAAGCGCGAAGAGGTTCGCATTGCCAACGCCGAGAGCCTGAAGGCACAGCTCGAGGGCGCAACCTTCACCATCAAGGCCAAGGTTGGCGACGAGGGCATCCTGTTCGGCTCCGTCACTCCTCAGATGATCTCTGAAGCTATCAAGGAGCAGAAGGACGTCGAGGTCGACCGCCGTCGCATCGACGTTCGCCAGGCCATCAAGGTCGTCGGCGAGCATGCTGTCGAGGTTTCGATCTATCGCGACATCAAGGCCGAGGTCAAGCTGCTCGTGACCGACGAGCAGGGCGTCGTTTTCGGCGCTGAGGCTCCTGCCGAGCCCGAGGCTGTCGAAGAGGTTGCTGAGGAAGCTGTCGAGGAAGCAGTCGAGGAAGCAGTTGAAGAGGCTGTCGAAGAGGCTGCAGAGGCTGCCGAACCGGAGGCTGCCGAGGAATAGTTCCTCAAAGAAAAAAGTTGTCCACTGTGGAACGCAGTGGAAAATGTGGAAAACCCCTTCTGCTCAAGATAGAGCGAAGGGGTTTTCCCCTCTATGCTGTGGAGTTGAAAAACGAGCCGATTTGCGTGTAAAAATTGATGATGAACAGGCTCTTTGACTGCGTTACTATGGAACGGCTAATGCGAGAAGACAAGGAAGACAGATGCCTGGAACCACGGTGAACGACATAGCGAGCGAGACGAATTCGAACAAGCCTATCCCTGCGAACATTGAAGCCGAGAAATCGGTTCTTGCAGCATGCATCCTCAACGGCGACATCCTCGAGGAGATTCTGCTCAAACTCAAGCCCGAAGATTTCTTCAGGCCTGCGCACAAGATCATCTTCGAAGCGATCGTCAACTTGAATGCTCGCCGCATTCCTGTCGATCAGATTTCGCTTGCGGACAACCTCAATGCTAGTGGTCAGCTCGATGTAGTGGGCGGACGTTCGTACATCGTCGATTTGGCAGACAACACCTTTGCGTTGACGAATTGGTCGAACCATGCCGACATCGTGAAGCGCACATCGATCCTGAGACAGCTCATCTTCGCATCGGCGGGTATCACCGCCCTTGCGTACAATGCGCCCGACGACCTCGACGAGGTGGTCGAGGAAGCCGAGAAGACGCTGTTCCAGGTCACGGAAAAACGCGTCTCATCGTCTTTCACGAAGATGGACGCGCTCCTCACCGACGCGTTCGAGGAGCTTACGAAGCTCGCCGAGCAAGGCGATCATATTGCCGGTGTTCCAACTGGCTTCAAGGATGTAGACGAGCTGTTCCACGGTCTTCGTGGTGGCGATTTGATTATTCTGGCTGCAAGGCCAGGCGTAGGCAAGACGTCCTTGGCGCTGAACATGGCTGTTGAAGCCGCCAAGAAGGACACGTCGGTCGCGTTCTTCTCGCTGGAAATGAGCGCGGGCCAGCTCGTGCAGCGCATTCTCTGCGCAGAGGCGCGCGTGAACCTCGGCCGAATCCGCAGCGGACGCATCTCCGAGGGCGACTGGGGTGCAATCGCCGATGCGTCGAACCGTCTATCCCAGCTCGACCTGTACATAGACGACTCCCCGGGCCTTTCCATTCTCGAGGCGCGCGCCAAAGCGCGTCGCGAGCTGAGAGCTGCGCAGGGGAATGGCTTGATCGTCGTAGACTATCTCCAGCTCATGCAGCCGGCCACGGCGCGTCGTGACAGCAACCGTGCCGTCGAGGTTGGCGAGATTTCGCGAGGGCTCAAGATCCTCGCAAAGGAAATGGACATGCCGGTGCTCGCGCTCTCGCAGCTCTCTCGTGCGGTCGAGATGCGCGGCAAGAAGCGCCCGCAGCTTTCCGACCTGCGTGAATCGGGTTCGATTGAGCAAGATGCCGACATTGTCATGTTCATCGATCGGTCAATGGACGAATCCGAAGCTGAATCCGACGATCGTCCCGATTGGGGCACGGCCGAGCTGCTCGTGGCCAAGCACCGCAACGGACCCACGCGCGACATCACGTTGGCGTTCGTCCCCGAATACACCCGATTCATGAACTACGCCGAATCGGCGTAGTCGCATCGCGAACGCAACATCAACCAAGAGCCCGTCTCGGTCGAATGCCGAATTTCGTGCGGTACACTGATTGCATGACCAGGAAACTCACGTTCATACATGCTGCAGACATTCACATGGGTGCCCCCGTGCGAGGCTTCGCCGACTTGACCCCCGAATGGGAGGCGAAGCTGATTGAGTCGATTCCCACGGCGTACGACCGCGTGATTTCCGCGGCGCTTTCCCGAAACGTCGACTTCGTCATCATCGCGGGCGACATGTTCGACACAGCCCATGCTTCGTATGGCGATTATCTCCGCTTCATCGACGGGTTAAACTGGCTCGATTCGGCTGGAATACCCTCGTACCTCATTGCGGGCAATCACGACCCGTTCGTCGTATGGAGCGAATCTCTCGAGTTTTTGCCGCCGTCGACCCATTTCATTGGCGGCGAAGCACCTGAATTCGCCCTGTTCGAACGCGACGGCGCGCCTCTTTGCCTCATCGGTGCTCGTGGTTACCACAATCAATCATGGCCTCTCGAGGAGCCCATTGCCGACGGAATCGATCGTGACGCGGCAATTGAAGCATTGAGGTTGACACGTCCCGATGCTCAAGACGCACCGTTCATGGTCGGAATCATTCACACCGGCCTCGATCTCGACCAAAGCAAGGCATATTCCAATCCTGAGAAGTTGATGCACTCGGATGTTGACTACTGGGCGTGCGGTCATCTTCACAAGCGTCACGTCCTGCCTTCAGAGAATCACCCGCGTATCGTGTTTCCCGGATGCATCCAAGGGCGTGACCTCAAGGAGTCCGAGAGTCGTGGCTGCTATTTCGTAACGATTGAGGAGCAGCAAGGTCCATCGAAACCGAGCATCTCCCTCGAGTTCCTGCCCACCGCAAGCGTCGTGTTCCACACCATCAAGGTGGACGTGTCCCCCTGCAAGACGCTCGCCGACGCCAGCCAGCTTCTGCAGAACAACCTGTTTCACGAAAACGGGCACGACCACTGCGAGAACATGGTCGTGCGCATCATTCTCGAAGGGAAAACCGATTTGCACGAATATCTCGTGCAACCACATGTCTTGGGAAATATGCGCAAGCGGTTGAACGACGCGTATCCGACGTTCTACTGCGATGCGCTCATTGCCCGAACGGCTCCCCGGCGCAATCTCGAATTGGCAAAACGCGAAGGGCTGTTTGCGTCGCATGTGCTCGGTGTTGCCGATAGGCAACGGGCACACGTGGATGAGACCATCAACTACGTCCAAAGCGAATTCGTGAAGCGCGGCATCGCCGTTCCCGCTTCGCTGCCACGACGGATTTCTGACTTTGAAGACATGGCAGAGACGCTTGTCATG
>CACZIP010000221.1 GCA_902781245.1 uncultured Coriobacteriaceae bacterium
GATTCGATATGGAGCTGTCAAAGTGCGCGATCCTACTAGTCAAAACTTTCCGGAAAACTTGCTCTAAGGGTCTTGACTACTCATAGCTGGTCTCCTTATAAGAGTTACTTTGGAGCCGAACTGGCACGCTGCGAACATCCTTTTCGTCAGCATCCGGCCCCACCTGTTGACGGGGTAAGCCACCACTCCGCCCGGGTAGTGCTCGCCATGCCGCCCGGGGCGGGCGGGCGGCAGGCGCCTTGTTGGTTGTTACTTCTGGTAGATAGGCGTAACTTCGCCGGCCGCCATCTTCTTCATGTTCTCGGTGTTGCGCACACGCCAGTCGATGCGGCCGTTCTCCTTGGCCCACTCGGGCACGGTGTGGCTGAACTCGCGGGGAGCGCGCACGTCGATGTTGTCAAGTCGAGCTACGATATCTTCTGTTGCCATGGGAACATTCCCCTCTCTGATGATTCGCTTCCCAGCCTCGGAATCGATCGGACCTCGCATTGCGTGGCCAGTCTTTTATTCGGAGCGGGTTGCTACGACTGGGTTTGCAACCCGCTCCGTTGGTACCTATCTGATCTTTAAGCCTCTTTGATTGGGAAGAGAACCTTCTTGGGGCTGTCGATCTGCTTCACGAGCTCGTCGATGGGGCCCCACTCGAGGCATTGCGCCTGGCAGTGCTGCACACACGTCGGCTTCTTGCCCTTGGCACAGCGGTCCTCGCACAGGTCGCACCAATCGGTGAAGTAAGGCAGGAAGTCGTACTCGTAGTTCTTCTTGCCCTCTTCGAGCTGCCACGGACCAAACTTCTGGATCGTGACGCCAAACTCCTTCTCGGAGAAACCGCGCTCCTGCTGGCAGGCGAGGATGCAAGCTTCGCAACCGGTGCAGTAGTTGACGTCTGCAAGAATTCCGTACATAGTCATTTCAGTTACCCCTCTCGCCTTATGCCTGCTCGCCGTCGCGGTAGATCTTGCACATCATGGTCTTGTAGTTCGAACCGAAGCCGGAAACGCCTGCGTCGAACGGAACCAGGTTGTTGATCTGCGACTCGAACACGCCGAACAAGCCATGGTTCGGATCTTCGATGTTCTCCTCGGCCTCGTCCTTGCGCTCGGGGAACCACCAGCCGTGCTCGCACATCAGGACGCGCGGGTCGCGACCGATGTCGTAGTGGGCCTTGTACTTGCACTTGCCGTGCTTGTTCTCGAGCCAGAACCACTCACCATCCTCGATGCCATATTCCTTGGCGGTATCCGGGTGGATCCAGCACAGGGGGTCCGGATGCAGGGCGCGCAGCTTCGGAATCTGACGCTGCTCGGAGTGGAAGAAGTGAGGCACGCGGGCGCCGGACGAGACGATGAGCGGGTACTCCTCAACGTCCTCGGGAGCGCTGTAGGGACTCTCGACGGGCTCGACGTAGCTGGGCAGCGGGTCGAGGCCGGACCAGCTGGTGTGATGGAAGACCATCGAGTAAATCTCCGCGCGGCCGGTCTCGGTGGAGAAGCCCACCTGGCCATCCGGACGCAGCAGGCCCTTTTCGTACTTGCGGTATTCGAACTCGGGGTACTTCCACGTAGCCTCGCGCAGGTCCTCCCACGTGAAGCCGCCGTCCTCGAGTGCGTAGTCCCACATTTCCTCGACGGTGTCCCACGGCCAACCGATATCGTTGTTCTCGGGCTTGATTGCCTCAACGAGGCGCTTGCCCAGCTCGAGGAAGATCGTGTTGTCGGCCTTGGTCTCGCCCACTGGCTCGATGGCCTTGTTGATGCAGGAAATGCGGTACGGGTTCAGACCGCCGAAGCCGTTGCGCTCCTCGTAGGTAGCAGCCGGCAGGACGACGTCAGCCAGAGCCATCATCGTCGGAGTCATGAACAGGTCCTGGACAACTGCGAACTCGAGCTGCTTGTACCACTCGAGCTGGGTGATCGCCTGAGCGCCCATCGTGGCCAGGAAGTTGTTGGTAACGAAGTAAGCACCGCGGATAGGAATCTCACCGCGCTGCCATGCTTCGATGGTAGCGTTGGAAGAAAGGTTCTTGAAGCCGACGGCGAACATCGGGTAACGCTCGATGCCGATGCGCTTTGCAGCTTCTTCGGGAGTCATGAGCTCATCGTAGTCCCAGGTGCCAACCCAGTTGGGCTGGTCGATGCCCCAGCAGGACTGACCGATGACGTTGCCGCCCGGCACGTCGAGGTTGCCGGTGATGCACCACAGAGCAGTGATTGCGTGGGCAGCCTGCTGACCGCCGGTCTGCTGGTCGAGCGCAACGCCCCACTGAATGGCAGCGGGCTTGCTGGTGGCGTAGGTGCGGGCGACGCGGACAACGTCTTCCTTGGCGACCCAGGCCTTTTCGCACAGTTCGTCGAGATCCATCTCGGCAACGCGCTCGCACACGGCTTCGAGACCGTAGACCCAGTAGTCGCAGAATTCCTGGTCGTAGAGCTTCTCGTCGCAGATGACCTTAAGCATGGCCATGGCCAGAGCGCCGTCACCACCAGGACGGACCTGCAGCCAGTCCTCGCCGGCCTTGGCGGCAATCCAGGTGAGCTGCGGGTCGACGACTGCGACCTTCATGCCGCGCTTCATCAAGTCGGTGATCCAGTGACCGTAGAAGCCGTCGGCGTTGGAATAGAAGGGCTGATGGCCCCAGATGATGCAGTACTCGGGAACGACATAGCGCGGGTCGTCGTAGCGGTCGACCAGGAACTGCGAGCAGTCCATGACGCAAGGGTCACCCAACATGCAGGCCATCGAGGCGATACGGGGCAGGTAGCAAGAGTTGCCGGCGAAGTACGGAACGCCCTCGTTCGGCGAACCCATGGAAGCGTTCACGCGGGTAACCTGGTGGATATCACGACCGGTGCCCTGGCAGCAGGCGATCTTGTCGACGCCCCAGGTGTCAGCGATGCGCTTGAAGTTCTCAACGATGATGTCGTAGGCCTCGTCCCAGGTGATGCGCTCGAACTTGTCTTTGCCGCGGTCCTCGCGGGCGCGCTTCATCGGGTACTGCAAGCGCTCGGGGCTGTACACGTAATCAGGAATGCACAGGCAGCGGCTGCACAGACGACCCTGGTTGTACGGGTCCTCGGGGTCACCCTCGACCTTAACAAGCTTGCCGTCCTTGACGTAGGACAGGATGCCGCAAACGTTGTGGCAACCCGGTGCCGAACGCGCCGTGCCGCGGATGACGGTCATGCCGTCCTCTTCCCACGTCCAAGGAACATCCGGAGTCTTGGCGGCAGGAGCCGGATTCTCGGCCTTGGGCAAGCGCGAACCACGCTTGTACTTCTTGCCGTGCGTCTCCCCCCACTGATACTGAACTTCAGACATGCTCTCTCCTCTCGATTTTCGTCAGTCTGACTTTTCGGCCTTGATGTACTCACTCCGCCCTCTTCCCGCACACTCATGATCTGCACGGGGAAGTGACTACGCGTCCAAGTCACACAATTCCGATGGCACCACTCTACGTGCGCATCGCGCGATGGAATCCCCCATGGGTAATGGGCATGTCCAATTCAGGACGGCAATATGATTCAAAAACGGGCATCAGTACGTTGGTATTAGGCGTTTTCCAGGCCTTTTGCAGATTCAGGCTGAAATCCTGAACTCAAAGGAGACCCGTTTCACTCCAGCCATGCGATGGATTGACAGGTGAAATTGATACGCTCATTCCATCGGTGAGACAGGAATTGGCATGAAACAGATATCGAATGCATTCATTATCGGGGGGCTTTTCGGAGTCGTCGGGCAACTGTTCATTTTCGGTTGGACGACATTGCTCGGGCAGGGCAACCAACTTGTCAATCCGCTCACGATGGTCACGATGGGCGTGCTGGGTCTCATATTGTTCCTAACCGGAATTGCACCGAAACTCGAGGAGCGCACGACCATGGGCGTGACCATTCCCATCAGCG
>CACZIP010000222.1 GCA_902781245.1 uncultured Coriobacteriaceae bacterium
GATAGGCATCGTCGGATTGCCCAACGTGGGGAAGTCGACGCTGTTCAATGCACTTACCAGCAACAACGCACTTGCTGCGAACTACCCGTTCGCGACAATCGAACCGAACGTGGGCGTCGTGCCCGTGCCCGACTCTCGTCTTGAAGAGCTTGCCAAGATTGACAACCCGGCGCAGATCGTGCCGGCAACGGTCGAGTTCGTCGATATCGCCGGCTTGGTGGCGGGCGCGTCGCGTGGCGAGGGCTTGGGCAACCAATTCCTTGCGAACATCCGTGAGACCGATGCGATTTGCGAAGTTGTTCGCTTCTTCAGCGACCCCGATGTCGTGCACGTTGATGGCAAAGTGAACCCGTCGAGCGACGTCGAGACGATCAAGACCGAGCTCATCCTAGCTGACATGGGCACCATCGAGAAAGCCCTTCCGCGTCTGGAGAAGGAAGCGAAACGCGATAAGGCATCAGTAGCGAAGCTCGAAGTGGCCAAAAAGGTGCTCGAGGGCCTGAATGAAGGTCACCGCGCTCGCACGCTCAACCTGAGCGAGGACGAGCAAGCAGCGGTCTATGACCTGCACCTGCTGACCATGAAGCCGATCCTGTACGTTGCCAATGTCGACGAAGACCAGGTAACGGCCGATCTCGCCGAAATCGACGGCTGCGCGCCTGTTCCCATCAGCGCGAAAATCGAGGCCGATTTGGCTGAGATGGATCCTGAGGAGGCTCAGATCTTCCTCGAGGAGATGGGTCTGTCCGAAAGCGGCCTCGCCCGCTTGGCGCGTGAGGCGTACCACTTGTTGGGGTTGCAGAGTTACTTCACGAGCGGTGAGAAGGAGACTAAGGCCTGGACCATCCCCATCGGCGCGAAGGCGCCCCAGGCAGCTGGCGTCATCCACACCGATTTCGAGCGCGGTTTCATCAAGGCCGAGACCGCCAGCTACGAAGACTACGTGGCGCTCGGCGGCGAGAAGGGTTGCCGCGATGCTGGCAAGCTGCGTCAGGAAGGCAAGGAGTATGTGGTGCAGGACGGCGATGTCATGCACTTCAAGTTCAACGTTTAGTGCCGAAGTGCCATATCGAAGGTGCACGTGTTTGTGGACTGCACAACATGCTGGTTGAGTAAATGTGTAGGTCCTGAAAAAAGTTCTTGACCAGCCTTGCGCGTCGAAGTATATTATTCAGGCACTTTTTGCACGGGCCCGTAGCTCAGTTGGTTAGAGCGCACGCCTGATAAGCGTGAGGTCGCTGGTTCAAATCCATTCGGGCCCACCATTTTTGCGATAAACGCTCCACCGTGAGCCGAGTTTGCCGGTGGAGCGTTTATTACTACCTGGAGCAAAAGTGTCGCACCTGGCCCCAGCCAGGAGCGCGAACATATGGGGCATTAGCTCAGCTGGGAGAGCGCGGGCTTTGCAAGCCTGAGGTCAGGGGTTCGATCCCCCTATGCTCCACCACTAAAACCGCAGGTCAGAAGCAATTTCTGACCTGCTTTTTTGTAGTCAAAATGTAGTCAGACGTTTTGCTGACTACATTTTGACTACATCGCTTTCAGAAAGCAAGTCGGTTTTCCCTCCAAGAACAGCCCTTGGCTGCGCCCTGGCGCACGGAAGCTTGCGGCACAGCGCAAGCTCAGGTTGCGTCGTGACGCAAGCTAAACCCGCGAAATCTGCGCCCTGGCGCAACCTATTAAAAAGATAAACCCAAGTTTAAAAAGAAAAACTCCCGCCGCGTCCCCTTCTTCGGGACGTCCGTTCCCGATTCGGGGACAAACGCCCGCAAAGGGAGCCGGCCGATGTAGTGTCGCTCCCGTCAGGAAAACGGAGGCAAGGAGGGAAGGCATGAGCGAGAAGAGCGCGAGGAAGGCCCTCGACGAGGAGGGCAGGATCATCTCGCTGTACGAGGCCGCCGAGGTCCTCGGGACACGTACCCGACGGCGATGAGGCTCGCCAAGAGCGGCGAGCTCAAGGCGTTCAGGATCCGCAAGACCTCGCACACCCGCATCCGCATGAACCAGGCGGTGTACAGGGACACGCCGCAGCGGGCGGCAGACTCCCTCAGCGTCAGCAGGTCGGCCATGCACTCCGCGAACGCCATCCAGGTCTCGGCCGGCAGCTTCGAGAGCGCGAGCAGGCCGCCCGTCTTGCGCGAGAACGTCCTGCCGCACCTCCTGCCGAAGGGCACCTCCCTCGAGCTCATGGACGCCATGACTCTCGCCGAGATCTGCTGCCATGTCAACTCCACGGTCAGGAAGGGATGCGGCGACGTGAGCCCGATGCAGCTCGCGGAGCTCGTGTTCCCCAAGGAGATGATGGGCAACCTGGGGCTGAGGCTGATCCCACCACGAGACGTCATATCAGCCCCAGGCATCCTGTACGAGCCGGAGGAATAGCCCGGCCGACTAGCTGAATTATACGGGCGGGAGGGCCTGCGACATAACAAAGGCAACGGACCTCGCGATTGGCTTGACGCAAGCGCGGCGAGGCCCCAGATTCGTGCGCCCCGTGAGCCTCCGGGCAGCCTGCACCGTGGCGTTAAGGGCGTCAGGATGGCGCGCAAAGCACCTGTTCGGTGATGCTGTTCCTAGCGTTAGGCCTGCCTTGTTGCGTTTCTAATGACAGCGTTGCAATCGGTCAGACACTCAACCGCTAGGATGCAGCGGTTGAGTGTCATTCCTGCTGCAACTTAGGTGGCGGCAGGAACACCGCAACCGCGGATGCGTTGCGATTAGCTGGCGGCCCTTTCCAGCGCATCCGCAAAACGGGCGAGGAAGCGGTCGCGAGCCGACGCATCAAGCCGGTCAATCGACAGGTAAGGGTTCAAATCCTCCAGCTCGACGAGAAGCAAGTCGCCATCCCTCGTGCGACACGCATCGACGCGTTGGATTCCATGCGAGATCGTGTTCCATTCCACGAACTCGCGCGCGAATGACAGGTCATCGGCAGTTGCGTCGTACGGAGCAAGTTCCCAACGCTTCGTGGCATCAGGCGCGTACATCGCGTATTCGAATTCGCCGTCCATGAAGTAGAACGACACCTCGTACACAAGGTCGATCGCAGGCTGGAAGAGCGTGTCTTTTCCAGCAAACCCCCTGCGCAACAGCTCTTCACGCGTCAGGAACTCCAGGCCGATCGAATCGGCTCCCCCTTTGGGCTTTGCAACGTACTTGTCTGCCTCAGGCAGCCGCCCAAGGTTTTCCACGTCGTCAATCGTGGGGATCACACGCATCCCCGCTTCGGTCATATCGAGCAAGTACTGCTTGCCGGCCATATCGGCCTTACCCGTGAACTCGTTGTACGTGCGAATGCCCTTGATCCGCACACGTTTGCGGAACGCGTCGTAAGCGTCTTGAAAGCCGACCACCGCTCCGGCATTGCGGAACACGACGAGGTCGGCAGCGTCTTCGAAGGGCTCGCAGCACGCCGTGTGGCAAGTCGCCACATCAAAACGGCGGCGCAGGTAATCGGTGATGCATATGTCTTCGTCGCAATAGCGCCTTCCCTTGGCCTGATACGCAAAATCAGTCAGATACAGGATGCTCTTCACGTCACGTCTCCTTCCGCAACTGCTCACAGGCTATTCTAGCTGACAATGACATCGGGAAGAATTTGCTGAGTTTGGAACGGAAACCCGTCCCCTGTTCCGCTCTCCGTTCCGCTCTGTTCCACTTGCACATAACGCCCATTTGGAACATGTGGAACGGAAGTCCGTCCCCTGTTCCATTTGTTACGCCTTCCGAATCGGATGGCGCACGACGGTCTTCAGCTTAGCAGGGTCGACCTTGCGAGGGTCCGAAAGGTAAATCTCGGTGTGAGTAACTTTAACTGGGGTGAGGGACCTCCCCAGACATGTGAACAGGAAAGGACCTTTCGGTATTCTTCGATTGGCTTAGTCTTCGAAGAGAAAG
>CACZIP010000223.1 GCA_902781245.1 uncultured Coriobacteriaceae bacterium
GCCGTTCTTCTCGGCGTACTCGGAAAGCGCAGCGACGGTGTCCATCGAATCATTGCCACCGATGTAGAACAACGTCTCGATGTCATGCTTCTCCATGATCTTGAGCAGTTTTTCGAAATCCTCGGGGTTGTCGCGCTTCAGCTTGTAGCGGCACGAACCAAGAGCCGATGACGGCGTCTGCTGCAGCGTGCGGTTCTCCTCTTCGGTCATGTTGGTCAAGTCGACGAAGCGCTCAGCAAGAATGCCCTCGATGCCGTTGAGGCCGCCGTAAACGTGTTCATAAACCGGGTTCATCTGGTTGCCTTTGACGACACCTGCAACGGTGGCGTTGATGACCGACGTGGGGCCGCCGGATTGAGCTACGATGCAATTTGACATATGAAAGCACCCTTCCTAAATTGTGTTTCGAGCCCGCATCCGTTCGTTGTTCTCTTCGGTGACGCCTGCGGGCTTGCGTCTACCGTGATAGGATGAAAACCTATTATCGCACAGGGTTCTAAAGTGTGTTGGAATTCACTGATTTGCACGAGATTGGTAGGAATCTACTCATGACTGATAGTTTGAAACGGCATCTTCCGGTCATCATTGCCGTGACATTGGCGGGTATTGCAACATGTGCTTTCATTTTCATGCAAGTACTCAACGCTGCACCAGGTCTTGATGTGCCAACATTCGAGACGCTCGTTATCGTCATACCGTGTGCGGTCATGTTTTTCTGCTCGCTCATTGTTGCCATGACGGCGCATACCATCGAACGGTCCCTGTACGTGACGATGTTGGCTATTTGCTTGGTCTTGGGTCTCGTTTCGATGGTCATCACTTCGACATGGGAATCCGACGCTTCCTTGACAGCTGCCTTGCTTGCTAATTCGGCCGACGGGGAAACCATCACAGCTGCCGTCAACCAACCGATCATCGTGATGCGCAATATTGCCGCTTACATCGTCATGCCGACGCTCGGCTGCATTGCCGGTGCGTGGATCGGTTCGCGCATGCACCCCATGGAAGCGGACCTGAGTCCCAAGAAGAACACGCAGGCCAAGGCAAACTCCAAGAAATCGAAGAAGTCGAAGTAGCTTTTGACGTATTAGCACATCGCGTAAATCGTACACATCTCGTAGCGCTCAGACAGTAAGCATTGCGCAGTGCCGCTTGCCGACGCGTGGCTGCGAGTATTACGTATTCATGAATCGTGTTACAATTCCTGAGATAATGATACGAGCAGATTTGCGTGTGGAAGGAAACGTCATGTTGACCCAAGAGCATTTGGACAAGGTTGAGGAATTCCATGGTCATGTGTGCCCAGGCATGCTCATAGGTTTCAAGGCAGTCGAGGGCGCAATTGCAGAGCTCGGCTTGAGCGATGATGCGCTTCCCGCTGTTGACGAGGAGATCGTCGCCGTGGTGGAGAACGATGCTTGTGGCGTCGATGCCGTGCAAGTGCTTTTGGGATGCACGTATGGCAAGTCGAATCTCATCACGCGGATTCGCGGGAAGATGGCATTCAGCTTCTTCAGCCGCGATACCGGCAAGTCCGTGCGGCTCGTTCTCAAGCCCGGATGTGGAGCCGGCATGGAACGCGCCGAGTTCGCTGACTACCTGTTCTCCCATCCATATGACGAGCTGTTCGACGTCAAGGAGCCGTTCTACGAACTGCCTGAGCCTGCACGTTTGTTCAAGTCGCAACCGTGCGCGGTTTGCGGAGAGTCCACAGCCGAATTTGGCCTACGCGTCCAAGACGGTCAGCTCGTGTGCAGGGACTGCTACGACGCATACCAGCGCGAAGGTTTCTAACTTAGAGTTCTGTCATGGTTGAAGTTACCAGTTCGTCTGACATCACCAGCTCACGTAAGAAGCAGGAACGACGTTACGTGCTCTGCATCGTCGGCATGGCCCTGGTGTGTCTCATCGTGGGCGTTATCGAGCTGTCTTTCGGTGCGTCGAAGATCAATCCGATTGAAAGCGTGCTTGCGTTATTCGGGATTGGAACGCCCCAAGATATCAACACCGTGCAATCGATCAGGCTGCCACGTACGGTGTGCGCTATCGTTTCGGGTGCGGGCTTGGCGTTGGCTGGCGCTGCGTTGCAAAGCGTTCTCGAGAACCCACTCGCTTCAGCTTCAACCGTCGGCATTTCGCAAGGTGCAGCGTTCGGTGCCACCGTCGCAATTCTGATGGTCATACCGGGCGTTCTCGGCTCTTCTTCTGGCGTGGGGATGAGCGTCATCGCGCTTTGCGCGTTCATTGGGGCCATGACGTCGAGCGTTGTCGTGTTGATGTTCTCGAGATTGGGGTTTGCCACTCCCGAAAGCATCATTCTGGTGGGCGTCGCGCTTTCTGCATTGTGGGCTGGGGCTTCGACCATCATGCAGTACTTCTCAAACGACATTGAGCTGACAAAGGTGATCTTCTGGCAGTTCGGAGACCTCGGTCGAGCAACGTGGCCCCAGATTGGATTCATGACGTTTGTCGGCGTGCTTTGCAGCATTTATTTCTTTCTCAATCGTTGGAATTACAACGCGCTCCAGAACGGCGGACAGGTAGCTGGCGGTTTGGGTGTCGACGTTGAGCGCACGAGAATCCTGGGTGTGCTCGTGGCATCGCTGATGGCAGCTGCAATGGTGTCGTTTGTCGGCCTCATCAACTTCATCGGTCTGATTGCGCCGCACATCGCACGCCGATTCGTTGGAAACGACTACCGCTTTCTCCTGCCTGCGTCCCTTGCTTTGGGCGCAACTATCATGCTGGCGTCCGATTTGGTGGCCCGTATGGTCATCTCACCCGTCATATTGCCGATTGGCGCCATTACGTCGTTTCTCGGTGCGCCGCTGTTCCTGTTCCTGTTGTATAAGGGGTACAAGCGATGAGTGCGGAGAACAGGGAACACGAAGTACTGCACGCACATCTGCATGAGCATGCAGACGGCACCGTGCACAATCATTTCCATCGACACGAAGGCGGCGATCAACCACATGATCACGGCGACGGAAGCATGCATGTCCATGGGGATGAAGAGGTGCTTCCTGAACATGCGCACGTCCATGGTGCTGCGAATCGCCTGATCCTTGAGGCTGAGGGTGTGTCGTTTTCGTATCCGCGATCTGCCAAGCCTGTCTTCGAGGATATTACGCTTGAAGCGCATGCTGGTATGATGACGGCAATTCTTGGGAACAATGGGGCAGGGAAGTCAACGTTGCTCAACTTGCTTGCCCACATTGAGTCGCCCACGACGGGTGCGGTGCGCGTGTGTGGAAAAGAGCTTTCGAGCATGGGTCGTAGGGAAATCGCCCAGCATATTGCATATGTCACCCAACAGCAGCGCATTCCGCATCTCAGCGTGTACGATGAAGTCCTCTTGGGTCGAAAGCCGCATGTTTCATGGAGCATCAGCGAGAATGATCGCGCTGTCGTAGCAGCGGCCATCGAACGGTTGGAGCTCGAGTCGTTTGTCGATCGCTATTGCGATGAGCTTTCTGGCGGCGAACGACAAAAGGTGTATATCGCTCGTGCGTTGGCGCAAGAAACTGAAGCTTTACTCTTGGATGAACCGACCAGTGCGCTCGATCCGAAGAACCAGATGGAGGTTCTCAGGGTCATCCGCGAGATCACGACGCAAGCATCGTTGGCGACAGTCATGGTCATTCACGACATCAATCTCGCATTGCGTTTCTGCGACCGTTTTCTGCTCATGCGCAATGGCGATGTCATCGCGCGAGGTGGGCTCGAGGCTATAACAGCAGAAGCGCTTTCGACGGCGTATGACATGCCTATGCGCATTGTTGACGTTGATGGCATAAAGATGGTCGTCATGTAGAAATGGCACAGGGCTCCCAGGGAAGGGTGTGCCACCTGAAAATGACACACCCTTCCCAGGGAGC
>CACZIP010000224.1 GCA_902781245.1 uncultured Coriobacteriaceae bacterium
TCGTAGTAGGCCTGCGTGATGCGCGGGTACTTGGTGGCCACGCGCACGCTGCCGCGCCAGGCATAGGCGGCATCGGCCTTGCCCGCAGCCGAGGCCGGCTCGGCCACGATGAAGCGGCACGACCCGAAGCGCAAGTCGACAAGTTCTACCACGTCAGCAGTCGATTCGAGCAACGAATCCTCGCCGCAGATGCCGCAATCGGCCGCGCCCGACTCGACGAATATGGGCGCGTCGGAGGGCCGCACGATGATGTAATCGACACCCGGGTTGCTGATGATGAGCGAGCGGCCGGGGTTGGCCAAGCCCGTCACGTCAAGGCCTGCAGATTCGAGCGCCTCAATCGAATCGGGATTGAGCGAACCCTTAGGCACGGCGATGCGCAGCGGCTTGTCGTCGCCACGACGTGCAAACTCGGCGCTTCTGAGCGCGGCCTGCACTTCCTCGAGATAGAACGCGAAACCCGCGGCCGGACGATCGGTGCCGTAGACGCCGAGCATCTTGTCGTAGCGCCCACCGCTGCCGAGCACCGTGCCCAGCCCAGGAGCGAACGCCTCGAATACGAAACCCGTGTAGTAGTCGAACGAGCTCATTACCGAGAAGTCGATGACGATGCGGTCCTCCAACCCTTCGGCCACGAGCAGTTCGTAGGTCTGCTCGAATTCGTCAAGCGCATCGTCGCAGTTGAACGGTGCGACGAGGGCGCGCACCTCATCGATGGCTTCGCGGCCCCCGCGCACGCGGGCGAGCTGGCGGATGACTGGCGCGAACTTCGATCCATTCGTTTCAGCTTGATCGCAGAGGGCATCGATTTCGACGAAGTTCGACTCGTGGAACGCGTCGAGCACCTGTTCTTTCCATTTGGACGGCGCACTCGATGCGGCGAGCAGCGCACGCAGCACGCCGACCGTTGCAAGCGACAACTTGAAATCGCTCAATCCGCAAATGCTCATTGCACGCGTGAACAGGCTGATGACCTCAGCGTCTGCTTCGGCTCCTGCAGGCCCGATGCACTCGATGCCGATCTGCTTCTTTTCGCGCGCGTCGGCGCCAATTTGGCCTTCTGACTCGCGGAATACGCGCTGCATATAGCGGAAACGGAATGGGCCCGGCGCATCTCCCAGACGCGTTGCGCACATGCGAGCAATCTGCAGCGTGACATCCGGACGCATCGTGACGAGGTTGCCTTGAGCGTCGAAGAACTTGAACGGCGACGCCGGCACGCGTCCGCCCTCTTGCATGACCGCCATGCTTTCGAGCGTCGGCGTCTCAATGGGTGCGTAGCCGGCCTGCGCGAACAGGTCCTGCACGCGCCGCGCCATCAGTTCGCGCGCCCGCGCCTCATCGGCGAGCACATCGCGAAATCCTTGCGGTGTTGTGAACTCCATTTTCCTTCTTTCGCCAATGAGTCATTGGGGCTGTCCCAATGACTCATAAAAGTAAACTCATTGCACTTTAGCACAGTAGAGTGATAAAGCAATCCCCATTTTATCGTTTCGTCACATACGGTCGACCTTGCGACGTGAGAGCAAAGCTTTGGCCTGCAGCTTGACCTTGCGCGGGCCCGAGGCGATGAGGTCGCCCAAACGGTAGGTCTGCGACTCGCGCCACTCGGCGGCGGCGCGCTCTGCTGCCTGGCCCATGCCCAAGATGTCGAACTCGAAGTCGACGCGCTCGTCGGGCGCCATGCCGCGCATGAATTCGGCTTTCTCATCATCGGTCAAGTCCGTCGCCCAATCGCGAGCGACGAGCTGTTTCCAAAGCCCCACCTCGCGACCAGCGGCTTGCAGGAACGCACCGTCCAGCTCGACGGCATGCGCGTTTATCCACGAGCGCACGAACCCAATCGAAGCAAGATGTCCCTGCACGTTCTCGAGCGAGCGGCGCTTCGAGCCCATGATCGAACCAGCGCGCTGTCGGCGCAGGTAAAGCGGCTCGTTGAGGAACGAGCTGCGCTCCGAATGCACGAGGATTTTGAAGCCGTACATAACGTCTTCGTGAATGATACGTTCGGGGAACCGGATGCCCCACTTCATGAGCAGCACGCGGCGGACCATGCGCAACGCACCCTGCGTGAAATACTGCCCGCGGTCCGAGAAGAACGTGAACAGCTCTTTGCCTGTGACGACGCCGTCGAATGATGCGCGGCCGCCGAAATCCTCGTACATGACGGCCATCGCGGCCGCATCCTCGAAGAACGACTGCGCACCGAAGTACAGCTCATCGAGATTCTGGCGACGTGCGCGGCCGATCAGCTTTTCGAGCGCGTCGACGGCAAGGCGATCGTCAGCATCGACGTACATTATGTATTCGCCGTGCGAACGCTCTATTGCCGCATTGCGCGCAGCACCTGGGCCTGAGTTCTCCGCGAGTCGCACGAGTGAGAAACGGTCATCGGCCGCAATGGCCGCGCGAACTGCTTCGACCGACCCGTCAGTCGAGCAGTCGTCGACCACGATGGCCTCGAAATCGCCGTACGTCTGCGCCTTGAGCGAATCGAGGCACTCGTTGATGAAACTCTCGCAGTTGTAGCAAGCGACCATGATGGTCACCGCGGGTGACGGGCCTTCGGGGACCGCCGCACAAGCAGCCGGCATTTCCTTCGCGAAAGCGTCTTCCTGCCAATCGTCGGGATAGCCGTCCGGGTAGCGTTCGACGAACGCCTCCGGACCCGCATCGAGCAGATAAGCGATTTGGCAGCGGCTGATATCGGCAAACAGCGACAAATCCAGTTCGCCCGCATCGCGAGCGGTCGTGAACTCGTCGTACATGCGCTGGGCGAACTCGCCGTGCAGCTCGGATGCGATGCGGTCGTAATTCCAGCGGTACTTTCCCCATTTGCCCACGTGGAACCACGGCGCAAACGCACCGGCACGCATGGGACGCTCGCGCATGAACTGCTCGGCGCCGTCGAGCTCATCACAGACGGTGTAGACCTTGTCGGTCGTCTTCGACGACGAACCGGGATTGTCCATGCGGTAGTGAAGCAGCGGGCGGCGCAGCAGCACGCAGCGCTTGGCCGCGAACCACGCCTTGAGCGTGAAGCCCGTATCCTGGAACGCCGCGCCGGGCGTTTCGCGGAAGCGCACGCCTTCGCCGACGAGCATCGAGCGGCGGTAAAGCGCAGCCCAAATCGAGGGAACCGTGCAGATGACGCGCGGCTTCTCAATTGGATCGAATGGCGTGTCGTACCCATAGCCGTGGAGGTTCCACTCGGGCTCCTCGTGGTCTTCGTACGTGCGATAGTAGTTGCATTTGACCAGGTCGCAGTTGTGCTTCTTGGCTGCTTTGTACAGCTTGTCGAACATGACCAGGTCGGGGTAGTCGTCGGGCTCGACGATGCCTATGTATTCACCGCGCGCCTCATCGATGCCGCGGTTCATCGACGCACCATAGCCGGAATTGGGTTTGTCGACGATGCGGATGCGCGGGTCTTTCTCAGCGTACGCACGTAAGATGCTCGGCGACGAATCGGTCGAGCCGTCGTTGACTGCGACGATCTCGATGTCGCTTAGGGTCTGCTTCGTCAGCGCGTCAAGGCATTTCCCGAGGTAGCGCTCCATGTTGTAGACCGGAACGATGATCGAGACTTTCGGTGCCGCGTTCTGCTCTGTTCCCATTTTTCACCTCGTAGGTTGGCGGTAGGCCTGTTGTTTGTTTCGGGGGGACGATTCCCCACTGCAACGGAGACCCTGTCTCTGTTTCAGTTAACGCTAGCTCAGCTTCTTCGCCAACATCTCGTTGATCAGCTTCGGGTTGCCCTGCCCCTTCATGGCCTTCATGCACTGGCCGACAAAGAAGCCGATGAGGCCCGTCTTGCCGCCCTTGTACTGCTCAACCTTGTCGGGGTTGGCGGCCA
>CACZIP010000225.1 GCA_902781245.1 uncultured Coriobacteriaceae bacterium
CGGCATCGAGCAGGAACGCCAGATAGCCCTTGTAGGCTTCGTACAGGTCGGCCTTGCTCACAACCTCCCAGGGTGCATGCATCGACAGCACGGCAACGCCGCTGTCGATAACGTCCATCTCGTACTTGGCGGGCAGGTAGGCGATGGTTCCGCCGCCGCCCACGTCGACCCTGCCAAGCTCGGCAGTCTGGAAGGACACGTTGGCGTCGTCCATGATGCGACGGATACGCGCGACATACTCGGCTGACGCATCGTTGCTGCCCGACTTGCCACGGGAGCCCGTGTACTTGTTGAACACGAGGCCATGGCCCATATAGGCTGCGTTGTTCGGCTCGAAAACGCTCGCATAGGCAGGATCGAGCCCAGCCGAAACGTCACTTGACAACATGCTCGACGCAGCCAAGGCGCGACGCAAATTGATGTCGCCGCCCTCGCCCGCAAGCTCCATCAGCACGGCAATGACGTTCTCGAAGAACTGCGAAGCCATGCCCGTGGCACCAACGCTGCCGATTTCCTCCTTGTCGACCAACACGGTGATGGCGGTGCGCTTGGGAGTCTCGTCGAGCGCCAGCTGCGCCACGAGCGACGGATAGGCGCACGATGAGTCATCGTGGCCGTAACCCAGAATCATCGAGCGATCGAAACCGAGGTCGCGAGCGCGACCGGCGGGAACCACTTCGATTTCGGCGGACAGGAAATCCTCTTCCTCGATGTCGTATTTCTCAGCAAGCAACTTGAGCGCGTAGGCCTTGACCGGCTCCTTCGCTGCCAGCTTCTCGATTTCGGTCTTGTCAGCGTCGTCCTTTTTGGCTGTCTCGTCATCTATCACGAGGGGACGTCCTCCCACCAGCACGTCGAGGTCTTCACCCGCGACTGCTTCCGATGCCTTCTTCTGCATCTGGTCTTTGGCGAGGTGGATCAGCAAATCAGACACGCAAAACACGGGGTCGCCCTCGTCTTCGCCCACGTTGATCGGCACGACACTGCCATCTTTCTTGGCAACGACGCCGTGCAATGCAAGCGGAATCGTAACCCACTGGTAGTGCTTAATGCCGCCGTAGTAGTGCGTGTCGAAATGCAGCAGCTCGTTGCGTTCGAACAGCGGATTCTGCTTGAGGTCGAGGCGCGGGGAATCGATGTGCGCACCCAAGATGTTGAAACCACCGACAAGCGGCTCTTCGCCCAGGTGCACGAGGATGACCGCCTTGCCATGCGTCTGTGCATAGACCTTGTCACCCGGCTTGAGGGCACGGCCCTCGTCGAATGCCTGGTACAGATCTTGGTAACCGGCCTCTTCAGCCAGCTCGATCGAAGCCCGGGCAATCTCGCGCTCGGTCTTGTTCGTCGAAATGAAATCGATGTACTCTGCTGCGAACTTCTCGACTTCCTCGAGCGCTTTCGCATCGTATTTCTTCCACGCTGATTCGGTTTTCATTGGCAGTCCTTTCATGCGTTTCCTATCGCGCTCATTATAGATAACCGAAAAGGTGCTGTCCCTTTTCGGTTGTCATTCGTTTGGTATCTAAGATTATCTAAGCCTTATTGACTCAAGTTTCTTACAGAAAGGTAACGTAAGTTTTAACAAACGGTGATGATTAGCACTCTCGCGTTGACAGTGCTAATTCAGCGGCCTATAACGATATCAGACCAACGAACCGGGGTTCTCAACCAGGCCCCGCCATGAAAGGAAGATGAGAATTATGGCAATGATCGTACCGCGTAAACACCGTGACCCGTTTGATATGTTCCTGTCCGACCCGTTCGACACATTCTTTGGGCATGCGCCCGTGCAGCAGTCGACCCCGAACCTGATGCGCACCGACATAAAAGAGCTTGAGGACCGCATCGACATCGTCATCGACCTGCCCGGCTTCGACAAAGAGAACGTCACAGCCGAACTGAAGGAAGGCATGCTGACCGTCACCGCGCACACTGAAGCCGAAACCGACGAGGACAAGGGCACGTACGTGCGCAAGGAGCGCTTCACCGGACGTTGCAGCCGTTCGTTCTATGTCGGCGAAGACATCGAAGAAGCCGACATCAAAGCCAAGTTCGACAACGGCACACTGCAGATCACCGTTCCGAAGAATGTCGAGCAGCCCAAGCTCGAAGAGCCGCACACCATCGCCATCGAAGGTTAGCAAACACGGGCGCGGCCCGTTCATCCCCTTGCGGGCCGCGCCGCCACACTAGATGGCATCCCTTTCTCGATTACCCGAAGCCGGCTCGCCCCTCCTCCAAGCCGGCATGAAAGGCACCCGCTCCCCCGGGTGCCTTTTCTTTTATCGAGCAAAGCGCATTGAGCGTTGTTGCGAAAAGCGCTCGGTTCTTGCGCAATAATGAGAGAAACACGGCCGAATCGATTGGAGGGCGTCATGGAAACGCCGAAACTGGTTGACATCGAACAGCAGACAGACGGCTGGGTGAAAAAATACGTTCTCAAATACGAGATGCCTGACGGCACAATGCACGACTACCATTGCGCCACGCGTCGCTCGGTCGATGAGTTCCGTGCAGGGCTCGAGCGGAACGCACGTGTAAGCAGGGCGGTCATGGACGGTTTGCAAGCACCCGACGAGCCGTTTACGCCCGATGCTGTATGCATCGTGGCTAAAACCCCACGCGACACGCTCGTGATGATCCGCGAGTTCCGCTACCCGTTGAACAGCTGGTGCGTCGCATTCCCCGCCGGCCTTATCGATGAAGGAGAGGATTTCGCTACAAGCGCAGCCCGCGAGCTTCGAGAAGAAACCGGCTATACGCTCGTTGTTTTCGTCGAAGCGGAGAAGACGTGCGCGCCTGCCCGCGAAGGCAACGAGCTCATCGAGGTTTTCGAGCTACCGATTGCAGGCGTACGTGATTTCCTCGACGAAAACGAACTTCCCATCGGCACACGTGCTCAGCTGGCATTGGAGCTGTTCGCGCTTCAGGCGTAGCACGCTATTCGGTTAGCTCCGACGCCTCGGCCTCGGAAACGGGCTTGTCAGCCTCAGCTTCTTCTGCCTCAACCTCAAGGGCCGAACCATCGAATTCTGCCTCTTCGACTTCGCCGGGCTGCTCCAGCTCCTCAGGCTCTACGCCCTTGTCGGCTTCTTCAGCTAATTCGGCTTGATTGCGATTGATCACTCTGATCTGCAAGCCTTCCATAATATCGAAGGCTTTTTCGTTCATGATCGGGTCGGGCGAAGCCGTGCATGCAGCGTCGACGATGATGGGAACATCCGGGCAAGCTGTCCGAGCGATGACCGCATTCGACAACACGCACATGTTGGACACCAAGCCTACGAGCTCGATGCTCTCGAACGGCGCAGCGCCGATGCGCTCGGCAACTGCCTGACGCTTCATCAAGCGTTCGAACAAGGCCGTCGATCCGAACGTCGGCTTCATGAACACGTCATCGGAATCATGCAGCCTCGTCGCCACCTGTCCGTACAACTCATGTCCGTCGGTGCCCTCGATGCAATGTGGAATCGGCAAATTCATGCCCTCGAATGTTTCAAGGTAGTTCTTGTGATGCGTGTCATACGTGAATGCGATATGGTCAGCCGCTTCACGGTATTCGTCGATTTTCCTCGCAATGCGTTCGTCGAGCAGCTCGGCACCTTCAAAACCCAATGCACCGTCGACGAAGTCGTTCTGGTAGTCAACGACAATCAACAGACGCTTCATGCTAACTTCCCCTCGTTGGAATGCCAACCGATTTGGCACGTGAAACGCTATTGTGACAGAAGTTTCTCTATTCGGAAAGCGCGTCGAGCGCGGCACGGTAACCACCCGCACCGTAGCTCAAGCATTTGGAAACACGCGCGATGGTTGTGGCTGAGGCACCCGTCGCCTGTTCGATCTGGGCATACGACTTGCCATCATCGAGCATGCGGGCAACGGCCAAACGCTGCGAACTTTCCCGAATCTCTCGGATGGTGAACATGTCCTCCATGAGAGCAAACAGCGTGTCTTTGTCATCTATAGCCGCCAGCACTTCGAGCAGGTTCTCGACGTCGGGCGTTCGAATGTCGCTCGTAGGCATGCCTATGCTCCTATCCTCATCAAGCCGTACTCGATCGATTCGACGAGTGCGTTCCACGATGCCTCGATGATGTTCTCGGACACGCCGATCGTGCCCCATACACCAGTGTCGTCACGTGTCGTGATGAATACGCGCGTGATGGCGCCAGTGCCCGTGCTTTCGTCGATAAGGCGAACCTTGAAGTCGATGAGCTCCATGTCGTCGACCTGCGGATAGAACTCCCGCAATGCCATGCGCAATGCGTTGTCCAAAGCGCCGACGGGACCAGTACCCTCGCCCGTTGCCACAAACCGACGGTCAACGGGAAGGTCGAGTTCGATGACTTCCTTCCCTACCGCATGCCTCCCGTGAGGTTGGTTCATAGTCCCAGGAACATGGATCTTGATAGTCGCCTCGGACTGGGCATCAGCCGCCAAAGCGCCTGTATCCTCGCGATCGTCTACGATGACGCGGAAGCTCTCAAGCGTGAAATAGGGCTCGTACTCGCCGATGCTGCGCGCGATGAGCAGCGCGAGCGAGCCATCTGCCACCTCGTAGGAATAACCGCGCGCCTCACGCTCCTTCACCTGGTCGAGGATGCGCTGCACTTTTTCGTCATCGCCACCCAAATCGAAGCCCAGCGAAGCGGCCTTCGACACAAGCGATGCTTTGCCTGCAAGCTCGCTCACGAGCATGCGATCCCCATTTCCAACCATATCGGGATCGATGTGGTTGTACGCACCAGGGAAGCGCGCGATTGCACTTGCATGAAGCCCGCCTTTGTGCGCGAATGCCGAGGCCCCTACATACGGCGAATGCGTCCAAACCGAGAAGTTGCAGATCTCCGCGACATATGTTGCAACGCTTGTAAGCTGGCTGAGCTTATCGGAGCCTACGCACTCATAGCCCAGTTTCAGCTCAAGATCGGCGATGACCGTGAGCAAGTCAGCATTTCCCACGCGCTCGCCGTAGCCGTTGATCGTGCCTTGGACCTGGGTGGCTCCAGCGCGCACAGCTGCCAGCGTATTGGCGACCGCGCATCCCGAGTCGTTATGGCAATGGATGCCGATTCGCGTATTCGGGGCGTCGGTGATTGCCGCCTTCACGGCTAAGACCGCTTCTTCGATTTGATGCGGCAACGAGCCACCGTTCGTATCGCACAGATCGATTGAATCGGCGCCCGCTTGGGCGGCAGCGCACACGCATGCGAGAGCGTAATCGGGGTTCGCCCGATAGCCATCGAAGAAGTGCTCGGCATCGAACACGACCTCCAGGTCGTGCTCTTTGAGGAACGCAATTGAATCCGAAATCATGCGCAGATTCTCATCGAGCGATGTCAGAAGCGCACGTTCGACTTGAGCGTCCCACGCCTTGCCGACGATGGCCACAATGGGCGCGCCGCTTTCAATCAGGCTAATCAGGCCAGGATCATCTGCAGCGGGCATGCCCTTCTTGCAGGTCGATCCGAATGCCGCGACGCGTGCGTGCTTGAGCGGATGCTCGCGCAGCTCACGGAAAAAGGCAATGTCTTTCGGGTTTGATCCGGGGAATCCACCCTCGATGATGTCGATGCCGCGCAGCTCATCGATCCATTCAGCCGGGATGGCATCGTAGCCGTAGAGCTCTCCCGCGAGCGCCCCGGCGACGGCAGCCGTGGTATCGGTGTCGTCTCCGAGATTGACCGCGAGCAGGACGCAGTCGCGGTAGCAGTCCGTCGTCGCGAGGCACCGCAGCGCGGCGCGATACGTATCGACGACATAGCCTCCCGAGCGAATCCCATCCGAGGAAGCTGTCTCGGTCGCCCTCAGCTCCGAGAGCACCGCCTGCGGATCTTTGCGCACGAGCCTGAGCAGATGGACGTAGGAGACGCACGTCTCGGTCGAGATCTTGTGGCCATGCGTGATGGCGGAGACGGCGCGGATCTCATCGTCATCCGCGTCGGTATAGGCGAGCGGTGCGATGCGCATGAGCGATCCGTTGCCATTGGAATGCTCGCCCATCTCTCCGACGCCGCTCAGGATGGCGCGGGCTGTGGTTCCGCCCACGTCGAAGACGTCGCGGCCGATGGCGTACTCGCCCGACTCATACCATGCGACGAACCGCCTGCGGATATCGTCGGCATCGATACGGCCCGTCGCCTTGATGCTCGCGCAGGTCGCGAGCGTGAGCGACGTGTCATCCGACCATGTGCCTTTCGGCTGGTGATGGCTCCCGTACGCGGCCATCCCATCGCAGCGGAAGCTGCCCCGCGTGAGGAACTCGTAGGGAACGCCGAGCGCATCCCCCACAGCCAAACCGTAGATCGCGTCACGCAACGCCATGGGTCCTCCTAAAGGGCTCGGTTGATGCCGCTTCCCGCACGAACGACGTTCGCGAGGGGCTTGCCGTCAAGATACGCTTCCAGATTCGAGGCACAGATGCCGACTACAGCGTCGACCGTCGCTTGGAGATGCCAGAATCCTGCGACGTGCGGCGTGATGAGGGCGTTCTCCTGCAGCCAGAGCGGATGGT
>CACZIP010000226.1 GCA_902781245.1 uncultured Coriobacteriaceae bacterium
CCCCGGAATCGTCTCTCGAGCTTACGCGTTTTTTGCGGTTGACGAATGGGGAAGAGAGTCTTGGCGGAAAGCCGATGCGCAAGCGCATGTTAAGCGATGCCGCCAATACCGCTCGAAAGCTTGTTGAGCTTGATGAGACAGCTCAGAGATGGCTTGCGCATTCTGGCGACCCTGTTCATGCGTTTGTTGCTGATCGGACGAAAGGAGCTAACGCTAAACATTTGATTACACACGTGTTCGGTCAACAAGTGCCACATGGAGCATTTCTTGATCTTGGGCATGACGTCTGCATTTGTGCGCCGCATTTTACGTTCATGCAGATGGTGGCGCAAGTTGACCTTATCGACGCAGTGTGTATTGGCATGGAATTGTGTGGCGCTTACAGCCTATGGCGCCTCGAGCCAGGCGTGATGGGCGATCCTTTCTATCGGGAGCATTCCGAAACTCAGGCTTGTACGTTCGATTTACCCCCGGTGATGAAATCGAATCGAGCAAAAGCGTTCGTGGCTCGCCAAAGTGCACTACGCGGGTCGGTGGGGGCGAATGCGGCACTCAAGTGGGTCATCGACAATTCGGCGTCACCTATGGAAACAGCCGTTTATCTGCTCCTTTGCCTCCCAAAACGTCTTGGTGGGTACGGTTTGCCGAAGCCCATTCTCAACCCGAAACTCATCATCAGCACTCCAGACGGTACGAAGGAGCGTTACCCAGACTTGTATTGGATTGGAGCCAGCATAGATGTAGAGTACAACAGCGATTTGTCGCACAGCGGCGAATGGGCTCGGTATCGCGACTCGAAACGCGAAGTTGAGCTCACTGTTGCCAACGTGCGGGTGCTGCCGCTCACGCGACGACAGCTGATGAGCGTTTCCGAGTTCGATGCGTTCGCGCAGGGCTTGCGGAAGATGCTCGGCATCAGGTCGCGCAAGGTGGATTCTGAGTGGGCTTATCGTCGCGATGAACTGCGTGGCCGATTGCTTGCAGGTTGGAACTGACGCCGCAGATGCGGTGGTCGCCATCGAGCCCAAGAACTCAAGCGCGATGAAGTTTGCGACACCAGCGCGGTATAGCTCGCGATGTCGGCTCGGTTACGTCCTAAGCGCTAGCGCGGCAGCGCGATGACGTCGTAGCGAATCGCCTTGCCCGAAAGTGAGTAGCTGGGCTTGCGGCCTGCAAGATGAGGGCCTTTGATTGGGCGCTTGATGACGACTTTGCGCGGATGCGCAGCGCATGCAGCATCGAGAAGCGCCTGCTCGTCGTCACAAGGCTGTTCCAGATGCTGCAGCATCTGGAGCTTCTTCTTGGCAGCGGCATCTTTGCTTTTTCCTGGAAACATCGGGTCGAGGAGCACGATGTCGGGGATGAAATCGAGATGAGCAAGGAGCTCGACGCTTTCCCTCTCGACAAGCTGCATGTGCTCGATTATCGGTGAGAGTTCCGGATGGTGTGCAGCTCGTTCGAGCGCATCTTGCAGCAGTGCGGCAATGACGGGGTTGCGCTCGATGAGCGTCACGTCGAAACCCGCCGCAGCAAGCAGGAGCGAATCGTCACCCAGGCCTGCGGTAGCGTCGACCGCGCGAGGACGCTCGTCGCCATCCACCTTGACCTTGGCCGCTTTCACAAGCAGTTCGCGATTCAAGTTGGCTGGTTTCAGGCGCGGCAGCATGCGTGTGAAATCGCCCCGCACGTTCATGGTGCCGTCCGTGAGCGCGAGGCCTTCGGGGCGCTCGAGCAGCGAGAGGCCTGCTTCTTCCACTATGTCGTGAATGTTCGTCATGCTGGTTGCTCATGATATCGCACCATCTTGGTGGAGGAGCGCAACATGCGGCAACAAAGCAGAGTCCTTTATTGTTGTGCATGCCAACGAGGTCGTGCATGTATCGCGCATTTCCCGAAGGTTATAATGTTTGCAGGTCAAACGAGAGAAGGGGTGGGGCATGAACGAGAACATCACCAAACGCAATGAGCTTCTGGCGCAGAAGGTCATGAAAGGCCTCGAGTCGCGCAACATGTCGGCTTACTACGCAGCTAGCAAGGAAGAGGCGCTTGCGAAGGCGCTCGAGCTCATCCCCGAGGGCAGCTCCATCGGCATGGGCGGCTGCATGAGCGCAATCGAGATTGGCCTCGTTGACGCGCTGAAGTCGGGTAACTACAACTTCATCGACCGAGACATCGCGCCGGATCCGCGCAAGGCCATGTTGGATGCATATGATTCCGACGTCTTCCTGGTTAGCGCGAACGCTATCACGGAAGATGGCGTAATCGTTAACATCGATGGCAACTCGAATCGCGTTTCGGCAATTGCCCAAGGGCCGCGCAAGGTCGTCTTCATCGTGGGCATGAACAAGGTTTGCGACGATGTCGATGGCGCCATGAAGCGCGCTCGCAACGTTGCGGCACCGACCAATGCGCAGCGTTTTGGCTTGTCCACGCCATGCGCCAAGACCGGTTCGTGCTTCAACTGCAAGTCACCTGACACGATTTGCTGCCAGTTCCTCATCACGCGTTTCTCGCGCCATCCCGGCCGCATCCACGTGATTCTGGTGAATGACAGCCTGGGGTTCTAGGGTCTGTGAAACAGTGAAACGGCAACAAACGGAAGAGAGGCAAGTCCTCTCTTCCGTTCGTTATGCGACACGTTTTCTCGGCGTTCAAAGATGCCGAACTCGAGGTTCGGCAGGAACAAGACGGCGAACAAGCTGATTACCAGAGTCTTAGCGCTTTAGGATGTCGTACTTGCGGTTCAGGAAAAACAGCACGACGAACAAGATGATCAGCAGGACGGCCGCGATGACCATGTACAGCACGCGTTGCGACTCATCAATGGCGCCGGCTGCTGCAAACGTGTAGACGGCCGTTCCTGGAATTGCGAACAGCGCCGTGCCCCAGGTGTACGTCCACGGGTCGATGTCGGTGGTCCCGTATGCGAAGTTCTGCACGTTGTAAGGGATGACGGGAAACGTGCGCGTGATGAGCAGCACGATGATTGCGTCGCGTTGGATCTCATCGTAGAGCCAGCGCTTCAAATACTTGTTGCGCATCGCAATCGGCTTGATGAAGCCCTTGAGGAACGTGCGCCCGGCGAAAAAGGCGATGACGGCGGCAATCGTGGCACCTACGACGTAGCAGATGGTGCCGAGTATCGGGCCGAACAACACGCCTGCAGCGATGGCGAACAGGAAGCCGGGGATTGCCAGCACAACACCGCCCACGATGAGCGACCCGGTGTAGATTGCGATGGCCAAAGCAAGGTTTTCATCGACGATCTGTTGGAGTCTGCTGATGCCTTCCTCACCGATTAGGTAGTCGCCCCAACCGAACCACCATGCAGCGACACCGAGCACGACCAGTGCAGCGACAAAGCCGATGGCTTGCATGACGTTGACGATGCGCTCGCGTTTCGAGATATCAGTTGTTTCGTCATTGCTTGACATAGCGATAGCTTATCAAATGAATAAACGTTTGCGCTGTTCAAGCAGCGTTCTCCGTTATTAAAGCGGATGAGCCACTTTGACTGTCAAAGTGGCTCAAAGCAACTCATTCAAGTTATTTGCACTCGACGTACGCAGTGACGATTCCGCCTGTGTTCAGGTTATTTGTGCGCGACATGCACGGCAGCAATGCCGCCCGTGTAGTTCTTCCACGTAACGTCGTGGAAGCCGGCTTGCTCCATGAGGGCAGCCAGTCCGCGTTGGTCGGGGAAGGCGCGAATCGACTTCGCGAGGTAGACGAAGCCCGCCTTGTCGCCGGTGATCAGCCCACCGCAGAACGGAATGAGGTGCTTCAGGTAGAACGAGTACAATGCGCGCCAAACCGG
>CACZIP010000227.1 GCA_902781245.1 uncultured Coriobacteriaceae bacterium
GCCCTGGCCCCTGACTCATTGTGCACAATGAGTCAGGGGCCAGGGCACCGACTCACTCTAAGAAAGGAATAGCAAGGCATGCCCGAATCTCAACACCCCAACTTCGACGCATTCGTACGCACGATTGCCACGTTGCGCGGTCCCGACGGTTGTCCATGGAACCGCGCGCAGACGCATGAGTCACTTGAGGAATATCTGATAGAAGAGGCTTACGAAGCCGCGGACGCCATCGAATCGGGCGACCCTGATCACATACGTGAAGAGCTGGGCGATGTGTTGTTACAGGTCGTTCTTCAGAGCCAGGTGGCAGCTGATGCGGGTAATTTCACGATTGACGACGTGTGTGCGACGATCGACGAGAAGATGATCCGGCGCCATCCGCATGTGTTCGGCGAGGCGAAGGCGCAGAACGCCAACGAGGTGGCGGACCTGTGGGAACAGGTAAAACTATCCGAGAAAGCCGGCAAGGCAGGCGCTGCTGAGGCCCCGTATTTACTCGACGATGTGCCCTCCCATTTTCCAGCACTCCTTCAAGCGCAGAAGATCTCGCGTCGCGCCGTTGCGGTGGGTTTCGAGTGGGACACGATTGACGACGTGTGGGACAAGGTTGCCGAAGAGCGCGCTGAACTCGAGGCTGCTTATGCGGAAGCGCCCAAGACGCCCGATGGCAAGGTGCTCCCGAAAGACCCCGGCGCCTACGAGACGGCGCCCGCCCAAGTCGACCCGCGCATTGCAGCTGTCGAGATGGAGTTCGGCGACATGTTGTTCGCAATCGTGAACGTTGCGCGGAAGATGGGCATCGACGCCGAGAGCGCCTTGCGTGCCTCGAACAACAAGTTCCGTCACCGCTTCGCTGTGGTAGAGGACCAAGCCCGCGCTATGGGTCGAACCGTCGAGGACCTTTCCCTTGACGAAATGGAAGAATGCTGGCAACGTGCTAAACAGTGCGAATAGATGAGTCGTTGGGACAGTCCCAACGACTCATCACGTTCCAAGGAGACGATGAGCAATGCCCAATAACGACAAGTCGAACACTCGCGTAGGCTCTCCCAGCACGACGATTCGTGTAACGCCGACGGGTGTCGTACCTGGTGCTCCTTGGTCTTTGGCGCCGCTCGTACCGAACTCGGTGACGTCCGAGCGCAGCGAGCAGGAGCTCGAAATCGATCTCGAGAAACTCGAGCAGTATCAGGAGTTCTCCGCAGGCATCAACCAAGTACTGCAGAAGTACGAAGCCGCCATGCGCGAGATGACCGTTCGTTTCGAAATCCTCGACAAGGACCTATCGCTCAAACGAAACCGCAACCCGATTCACCATATCGAATCACGTATCAAGTCGCCTGCGAGCATTTACGATAAACTCATTCGCTATGGCAAGACGCCCACGATCAAGAACCTCGAAGAACATCTGATGGACGTGGCGGGCGTGCGCGTCATCTGCTCGTACGTCAATGACGTGAAAAGCCTGATGGGCCTGTTGCGCCGTCAGGACGATCTCGAAATCGTGCGTGTCAAAAACTACATCGAGAACCCGAAACCCAACGGCTACCGCAGCCTCCATGCCATCGTGCGCATCCCGGTGTTCTTCATGGACAGCAAGCAGATGATTCCCGTCGAGGTGCAGATTCGCACGATTGCCATGGACTATTGGGCGAGTCTCGAGCACGATTTGAGGTACAAGTCGGTGACCGATATCAGCAGTGATGAGTTCGCAGCCGAACTGCTCGCATGCAGCAAGACGCTCGAAGAGCTTGAGAGCCGCATGCAGTCGCTCGCCAACATCCTCGATTCGAAGCCCAAGAAGGACAAGAAGGACGGCAAGAAAGTTAAGAAACGCGGCTAACCAGCAAGGCGGTTCTGCGCGCATTTCCCAGTTGTATCGCTTCGTGCTCATCCGAAAAAAATAATCGTTCACATCGACAATCCGTTATGCAGCGGTGTAGTATTCAACTATCGCCCCACGTGGGTGAGAGGGAGAAATCTATCAGGAAGGGAAGCAAATGAAGAAAACCAGCAAACTCATCGTGCTTGCTGCAGTGGGCGTCATGATTGCCGCACTGGGCATCTTCGGGTGCTCGTCGGGCAGCTCGTCCGCCAGCGCAAGCGCATCCGCTAGCGGCTCGTCCGCCAGCGCGTCGGCCACTTCGGCCTCTGCATCGGCCAGCAGCGCTGCTGCAGCCACCGAGATTAAGCTCCTCACCGACGGCAAGCTCGTCATCGGCACCTCTCCGGACTACCCGCCGTTCGAGAACCTCGAGAACGGTGAGTTCGTCGGTCTCGACATGGAAATCGCCAAGGCTATTGGCGAGAAGCTCGGCCTTGAGGTTGAATTCAAATCCCTGCAGTTCGACGCCATCATCCCGGCTGTTGCCGCCGGTGGCCAGGTCGACATGGGCATCTCGGGCTTCACGGTTGACCCCGACCGCGCCAAGGAGACCGCTGAGAACGCCGACGAGGCTCTGGCCAAGGCCACCATCGCCGTTCAGAGCGGCACGTCTGGTGAGGCCTACATCCAGGAGAACTTCCCCGAGGCCACCGTCCAGCCGTATGGCAACTCGACCGACGCCTTTGCGGCTATGCAGGCCGGCCAGGCTGACGCCGTGTGCACCAACGCCGCCGTCGTGCAGAAGATGCTCGCCGATGCTTATCAGGACGCACAGATCGTCAAGTCCATCGCAACTGGTGAAGAGTATGCAATCGTTATCAGCAAGGACAACCCGGCTCTGACCAAGGCCGTCAACGAAGCCCTCGCCGAACTTACGGCTGATGGCACCATCGACCGCCTCGTTCAGCAGTATCTGTCGTAATTCTTTCGACTAGCTTTAGCGCACCAAAAGGGTTCGACTCTTTTGGTGCGCTTTTTATTTTTTGTCCCTCGTCTATAATGGTGCTTTCTACATTTAAGACGTTAGGACATACGAATGAGTTCTGCTCAATCATCTAAATGGCGCTTTGTCGACACGCTTCTCTCCATCATTTTGTTGTCGATGCTAATCGTCACAACGTTTGCTCCAAGTGCGTATGCGCTTGAAACCGCCAAGTGCACGGCACGGCCGAACACCGACACCGGCAGCACCATTCTGGGTGGCACCGAAACCCGAATTACCTGGGAAGCAGAAGCGGCGGGGGACGAGTCTCTCACCCAAATCGCTCTGACCTTGCCTGCAGGCACCGATTACACCCTCGACGACGCTCGCTTGACCGTCTTGTCGGGTGACGATCGCATGACGCGCGAGAATCCTGAAGTCAAATTCACATCGGAAGGCCAGACGGTGGTCGTTGACTTCAAAGAGGCGACGAAGCCCGGGCTGTACTATCGCATCGAGATCTATGGCGTGAAGTTCCCCATTGCAGGTGGCGAAATGCAGATAACGGGTACGTACACGCTCGACAACGGCACAACGTACGATATCCCGAACATTCCTTCGATCGATGTCCAGGTCACGTCGCCTACCCAACAGCTTGCAACCTATCTGGAACAGCAAGATTGGGTGAAAGCATGGAACTCCAACAAGTTCCTGCGCCTGTTCTTCAACCCGCCCATTTTGGTATCGAGCTTCCCAATCGTGCTCAAGGGCTTCCTCATGGCGCTTGCCATCGTGTTCGTGGCGTTTCCGCTTGCCATCCCCGTTGGCCTAGCCTTCTCGTTCATGCGCATGTCCAAGATCGGCATCTTGCGCGGCATCGGCGCGCTCTACGTGAACGTTGTCCGTGGCACGCCGGTGTTCCTGCAGATTTACATTGCGTTCTTCGGCCTGCCGCTTGCGGGCATTCAGATTCCGCCGTTTATCTTGGGCGTGATCGTGTTGGCGCTCAACTCGGCAGCGTATCAATGCGAGATCTTCCGTGCAGGCATCCAGTCTATTAACAAAGGCCAATTCGAGGCTGCGCGTTCGTTGGGCATGAGCGGCGGGCAAACCATGGCGTTCGTCATCATTCCGCAAACGATCCGTCGCGTGTTGCCGACGATGACCAGCGAGTTCATCCTGCTCTACAAGGACACTTCTCTGCTGGCGGCCGTTGGCGTCATGGAGATCGTCATGTATGCGAAGACGATCGTTGCGTCCACTGGTTCGATTACGCCCTACATCGTGGCTGCTATCTTCTACTTGGTGCTCACGATTCCGCTGGCCAACCTGGTTGGTCGCTTGGAGGAAAGGCTTTCAGGTGCTGATGGTGGCACGTCGAAGAAGGTCAAGAAGCAAGAGGCTCGCGAAGCTCGAAAAGCTGCCCGTGAGGCGAAAAAAGCCGTGAACCCCGGCGTTGTCGCCGAGAAGCTCGAGGAAGCTCCTGCGCATGTTGGCTCTGGCACCGAAGGCGCCGAGCAAGTCGCCGTTTCCCCCGAGCGTTTCTCGAGCATGTAAGCTCGAGCAGCTCTGTAATAGAAAAGCAGCCTGGAGGGGGTTGTCCCTTCCAGGCCGCTTTTGTTTTCGGTCGCCTGGCGTCTGTGCCTTATTCGCTGCGCAACGCCTCGACTGGGTCCTTGCGGCTGGCGCTCCGCGACGGGATCAAGCCGGCGATGAACGTCAAGAACACGCTGATCGCAACAAGGATCACGGCTGCATTGACGGGCAAGATGGCGATGTTGGGCACATCAAACTGGTTGTAGACGATGATGTTGGCAGGTATGCAGCCGAGCGCCGTCACACCCACACCGAGCAAGCCTGCGATGAGGCCCTCGATAACCGTCTCGGCGTTGAACACGCGGCTGATATCGCCCTTCGAAGCGCCAATCGAGCGCAGGATTCCAATCTCTTTCTTGCGTTCGAGCACTGAGATGTAGGTGATGACGCCAATCATGATCGACGACACGATTAGCGAGATGGCCACGAATGCGATTAGCACGTACGAGATCATGTTCACGATGTCGGTGACCGACTCCATCAGCGTTCCGACCAGGTCGGTGTACGAAATCACCTTGTCTTCGTCGACTTCACGCATATGGGCGTTATAGCCGTCGAGGATCTCGATTACGTGCTCCTTGCTCTCGAAGTCGCGCGGGAAGATGCTGATCTCGGAAGGTTTGTTGAAGTCGGCGTAGCCGAGTTTCTTCAGGTTGTTGTCGTACGAATGCTCCTCGACCCGCATCATCGACATCATCAGCTCGGTCAGCTCGTCTTGGTCCATATTGATTTGGAATGCATTGGCAAAAGCGTTGGGGTCGACGCCCATGGCGTTGCCGATGTTCGAGAGCACCGAGGTCATCTGGCTTGAGAGCTGTGTCATGTAATTGGTCATGTAGTCCTGGATTGCCGTCGTCAGCTGGGCTTGCAGGACGGGAATCATCTGTGCGGCATAATAGTTCGCCACTCGGTCGGCCATGACCTGCCCAACGCCGTCGGGAGTGGTGCCCAATTGCTGGGCGACTGCCTGGGTCACGGCGCTCTGCAGTTTCTCGGTGTTGACTGCGCCACCGACGGCGGCTACGGCTGCTTGGCCTTCCGGTGTGTTGAAGTAGTCGCTCGGGTTGGATCCCGGATGCATGGCCATCCAGGCGCCCATGCCGGCGACGAGGCTGTTCAATGCGGCTCCGTCATCAGTGAACTCGAGATTGCTCACCACGCTGTTTGCGATGGCAGCCTGACCGGCAGGGCTTGTCAACTCTTGGAAGAGAGCTGCGATTTCCTGCTGGGAAGGCTGCGGCATGCTGATGTTTGTCATCCCCGACAGGTCCATCGGCGGAACGTTAGACCCCGACATGTCGATGCTGCTGAAATCGAGTGCACTCGAATTGAAGTAGAAGGCGTTCTGCAGCGCGCTCTCGTTGATCGAGAACAGCGAGCTCATGTCGAATTCGGATCCCTCTTCCTCATCCATCTCGTCGAACGTCTTGCCGCTGAACACGTCGCGATCGCGGTCGGCCAGCTGGTCTTTCACGATTTGGGATTCGGAGGCTTTGTCGACGATGCTGCGCGTGAGTTCGGGCGTGTAGTAGATGCCGGTCGCGAGCGAGGTAGCGTCCACATCCTCCTTGGGCTGGACGATGCCCACGATCGTCAGGTCCTCCCCGCCGTCGACGAGGGCGCGCATGTACGCCTCATCGTCGGCGCGCGACGCCCACACGCCGTATTCGGGCTCGTACTCGTAGGTAGCGCATGCGGGCACGACCTTGAGCCCGCACGCCATGAGCTCCTCGTACGAGAAGGACAGGACGCCGGCGCTGCCCTCGACATCCTCGCCGTTCGCGAGCTTGCGCGCCATCTCCTCCAGCTCAGCACGGCGCTGGCCGT
>CACZIP010000228.1 GCA_902781245.1 uncultured Coriobacteriaceae bacterium
GGGGAGGAGTTGGTGCCGAATTCCATCTGGAGGGTCGGCTCATCGATGCGGAGCGGTGGGAGTGGGTTGAGCTGTTTTTGGGCGCAGACGGTTTCGCCGACGTTAAGGCCGTCATAACCGGCAATCGCGCAGATATCGCCAGCTTCGACTTCATTGACCTCAGTCCTCTTCATGCCGAAGAAGGTGTAGAGCTTCATGACCTTAAAGTCATGGGTGGAGCCGTCTAAGCAGATATCGGTGACGGTATCGCCGACATGGACCTTACCCTGACGGATGGTACCGATGCCGATACGGCCGACGAAGTCGTTGTAGTCTAGAAGCGCTGGCTGCCACTGGAATGGAGCGTTTGGATCGCACTTTGGCTCTGGGCAGTATTTGAGGATGGTCTCAAAGATTGGGTCCATCGTGTGCTTCTGGGTGCTTAAATCAGGGTCATAGGAGCTGGTGCCGTTAAGGGCGGAGGCGTAAACGACCGGGAAATCGAGGAATTCGTCTGGAGCGCCGAGTTGGATGAATAAGTCTAAGACTTCATCGATGGCTTTCTGGACGTCGGCGTTTGGACGGTCGACTTTATTGATGACGACGATTGGCTTAACGTGGTTCTCGAGGGCGTTCTTAAGAACGAAACGGGTCTGTGGCATGGTGCCTTCGAATGCGTCGACGAGAAGCAAACAGCCGTCGATCATGTGCATGATACGTTCAACCTCGCCGCCGAAGTCAGCGTGCCCCGGGGTATCGACGATGTTGATCTTGGTATCTTTGTATTTGATAGCGGTGGTCTTGGCCAAAATGGTGATGCCCCTTTCCCTTTCCTACGACGATGCCCAAGTAGGGCGAGGCTGGAGAAACGGAGATGTGAACTACAACCCGAGAGGCGGATGGTTCGCTGTGTTCTTCGCTGGTGAAGAGGAGTCCCAGGCCTACGACGATCAGCTGAACATGGGCAGGCTCGCCGACGGAGCCGTCGAGACCCTCGCATCCGTGAGCGACGTGTCCGTTGTCGAGATCAGGAAAGCGTGAGCAAGATGAAGATCCTCGTTCTGCAGGGAAGCCCGCGAACAAACGGGCACACAGCGACACGCGTCGCAGCGTTCGTCGAGGGAGCCCGCGAGGCTGCCCATGACGTTGATGTCGTAGACGTGGCGCATATGGAAATCCATGGGTGCACGGCCTGCGAGTACTGCCATACCAAGGGCAACGGCACCTGCATCCAGAAGGATGACATGGCTAAGGTCTACCCGCTCTACGATTCGGCGGACATGATCGTCATCGCCTCGCCCATCTACTACGGATCTCTTTCCGGACAGCTCACCTGCGCTATCAACCGCACTTACGCAATAGGCGTGCCTGCCGCTTGCAAGAAGATGGCGCTCATTCTCGCCTCGGGTGCACCGGGCGTCTTCCGCGCTTCCGAGACAATCTACCACGGCTTTCTGCAGGGCTGGTACGGTGTCGAGGACTGTGGCGTCTTCGAGGAAGTAGGTTCGGCCGCTGTTTCGGATGCCGCACTTGAGGAGCTCCGCGTCTTCGGTCGGAGTCTGTAGGAGAGGGATGTGCAGCATGAGACTCAAGACAGCACCGACAGTGCTTGCCATCTGCGCCCTTCTAGCGCTATCAGGATGCTCGCGGCAAAGTGGCGAGACCGTCGCAAGCAACGAGAGCAGTTCATCCTCGGCTGCGAGCACAAGCGCGAGCACGGACGACAACGCAGCTGCCCGACAGCCAGAGACGGCAACGGTTCCGGCAGAGGCACAGAAAGAAGAGGTAAGCATGAGCGTCACGGCAACACTCAACGGGCATGATTTCGAGATAGAGCTTGTCGATAATGACACCGCACGCGCCTTCGCGGGAATGCTTCCCCTCTCGGGCACCTTGAGCGAGCTCAACGGCAACGAGAAGTACCTCATGGTGAGTGATTCTCTCCCTTCCAACCCGTCCAATCCGGGAACCATCGAGGCGGGAGACGTCATGCTCTACCAAGACGACTACATAGTCGTTTTCTACGAGACGCACCCCAGCTCTTACGCCTACACGCGCATAGGAAAGATCGCCGATGTGTCAGGGCTCTCATCCGCTGTCGGATCGGGCAGCGTCGAGGCGACATTCACCGCAAGATAAGCACTCTCATCGAGGGTCAGCTCACCTGTTGTCGCCCATTGCGCGCAGAGTCTCGTCCAGCTCTTTTTTCTGACACGTAGCAGCCTCCCGATCCTTATGGCGGGAATCTGCTGCCTATCGATGAGCTTGTAGACCGACGATTGCGAGATGCGAAGGTGCTCGGCGACCTCTGTGCCGACAAGCAGGACGTCGTCTTGACCGTGGATGTCTGAGCTCGGGGCGGCAGCGAATTCCCATTTCCCCGCTTCGACACCCTCGCGGTTCGCAATTCCATTATCCGACCCGGCGCCATCGAGCCCTGCGGCATTGCGCCCAGGATTGCGCTGCATTCTGAAGATGTCCTCGTTCATGTGCCACCTCTCGTTTGTCATCCGCTCCGTTCGGATGCCATTTGGTGCCAAGGAGTCCGTTTCCTTGGACGTTGTCGAGAGGTGTATATCCCGGTTCGGACGGACGTGCAACGAGGCGCGGGGCGCTAAGGCCTTGCAAGCCACTGCAAGCCACTGTCCGATTTCGAGCGTTCTCCGCGGGCTGGCCCGGCTCTGGCATTCCGGTCTGCCGGCATCGGCTCGCCCGGCTCTCCTTGCGGGCGTGCATCGTCGCCGAGGAACCCTGCGCGCACAAGGGCCGCGAAAACTTTCCGCGCTTCGATTCGGCTGTTTGCGGCGCGGAAACTCGAGCCCTCCGGGTTTCGCTTTCCCCCTTGCGCGCTTCGGGAACCTCGGCGTCGCTCAAGCCACAAGGCTCGCCGTGGGGGCGGGCCGGAACCGACAGGAGGTCGTCATGAAAGCAGAAACAACCTGTTCCGAGCGGGACGCGATGATACTCGGGATGAGCAGGCCGACACCGCAGGTCGCCGGAAGGCGGCAAGCGCCCGAGCCTGCCGAGGACGCCGAGGACGTCTTGAGCGAGCCCCTCATGGACGTGCAGGAGGTGGCCGCGTTCCTGAGCGTGTCCAAGTCCATGGTCTACAAGCTCGCCGAACAGGAAGCCCTTCCCGCTGTGCGGATAGGAAGGCTCATCCGATTCAGGAAGTGCGATGTCGCCGAGTTCGTGCAGCGGAACGTCTCGTAGCCGGTATTCGGGTCCCCGGTGGTGCGCTGTCGGGGATCCCCTCCATCTGGTACTACGTTTTACTTGCGTACAGCAGACTGCGAGTGACAAGAGCGTATTCGGAACGCGGTCTACGATTTTATTTATCGCGAACGGTAGAATGCATCTTGAAACCTGATGACTATGTTGCGAAAGGTTGTGTCCGTGACAGCTAACGAGAGGCTTTCAGAGGGAACATTCAAGAAGTGCGATATGCATGTGCACTCGAGTTCGTGCTACAGCAGGAGCTACGATGAGGCCCTTTTTACGTCGAAGGTACTGAATAGCGACCTCGATGTTCTGGCAGTGACGGATCACAACGTCATAGACGTCGAATTGCTGACAAAGCTACGGTCCGGTCTGTCTGAGAAAGAGAAAACGTTAATCGGCGGTGTCGAGATCAACGTCAAACTGAGGGATGAGACGATAAAAAGGTACCATCTGACCCTTGGTAAAGGGAAGTGGGGCAAATACTTCCATGCCATCGTCTGGTTCGACATGGATCAGGCGGCAGACATGGCAGCAATAATCGAAGATCTGTTCGTTGATGCGATATTAAATGGCG
>CACZIP010000229.1 GCA_902781245.1 uncultured Coriobacteriaceae bacterium
CGCGTACCAGACGCCTTCGCGGGTCTTCTCCCACGCATGCAGCTGGTAGATGCGGAAATCCTTCTGACGCAGCTCCTCCATCTTCTTGGAGATGGCGCTCTCCGGGTCATCCAAATCGCCGTAAGTCAACGCCTCGGTCGTGCAGTTGTATGCGCAGAACGGCTGGTTGCCAGTGCGTGCATTGCCCGAGCATGCCAAGCAGTCGAGATGGTAGACCGGCATCCACTTCATGTACAGGTTGGGCCACTTGCCGCCCGGCGTGTCGATCTGGCCCCCGCCGATGGTGCGCACGTACATGCGGTAGTCGTCGACGCCAAGCCCATATGCTTTCTTGCAAGCCATCGAGCACGTCCAGCAACCGACGCAGCGGTTGACGTTCACAAGAATCGAGTTTGCCATTATGCTTCCACCTTCCTCACATCGCACAGGGAATCCCAGAAGACCTCAGCCTTGTTCTTCTCCACGACGTTGCACACGGCGCGCGGAATGTTGTCGGCCACGTCGCGCATGTGGGAGCCATATGTGACGATGGCGGTCAGGGTGTCCATGCCTTCCATGGTGTTGAGCGGTGTGGCCAACACCTGCGGGCAATCCGTTCCTTCGTACTCGTGCTCCTTGAAGCTGTACCACATGTGTGCCATGCCGGGCGCGATGTCCTCGCGCAGGTGCAAGGTGGTTCGAATACAGCCACGCTGATTGAAGACCTCGACCTCGTCGCCCTCATGCAAACCGCGTTCCTTTGCGGTGATGGGATTGAGCGCCACTCCCTTTTGCGTCGACGACGCGAGCGCGTATACCTCGGGGATGTTCACGAACTGGCTCTGCATGAAGTACTTGTGACGGCCAGGATAGAACTGCAGCGGGTATTTCTCGAGGGTTGCCTCGTCGTGGATGATCGTGGGAACGTAGTTCACCATGGCGCACCCGAACGGAGCCAGACCTTCGTTGTAGAACTCGATCTTGCCCGTCTTGTTGGGAAACGACGGGTTCGTGAAGTTGTCGAACGGAGTGCCATCGGTCACGGCCGAAAGTGACTTCACCTTCTCGAGACGCTCGAACGTGATGGGCGCCAATTCGCCAGCGCGCTCGGGATCTTCCTCCTCGGTGATGTAAGCCATCTGCGGCTTGCCATCAGATTGCGGCAAGGTGCTCTCGAAGATGCACCACTCACGTGTGTCTTCGAGGGTCCAATCGTCTCCACGACCAAGGCGCGTGGCAATCTCGCGCCAAATCTGCGCACAATCTTTGCTCTCGCCCTGCGGCGGAATGGCCGGTTCGCACAGCGTGAAGCACTCGTTGGGGCCGTTCATCCACTCGTAGCGTTCGAAGATGGTGGTTTCGGGCAGCAGGTAATCGGCATACGCCGCCGTATCGGACATGTAGATGTCGAAAGCGACGAACAGCTCGATGTTGGGCAGGAATTGCTCGCGCCACAGCTTCTTGTTCGGCCAGTTGGTCAGCGGGTTTGCAAACGGGTTGATGAATGCCTTGTATTGCTGTTTGGCCTCGTCGGGATTCTCGAAACTTGCCAGAATGTCGGTCATCGCCGCGTAATCACCGCGATGCATGTCATTGAAGTCCGGGAACCACAACGGCATGACGTTGAGCTGCGTCGTCGGGTAATAGTCCAGCGGACCGGGCAGCAACGTGCCGCCCTTCTTGCCCACGTTGCCCGTCAGGTAGGCCAGCAAGTACACGGCGCGCGATGACTGCCCGCCGTTCTTGTAGCGGAAACCGCAGTTGATGAAGATCGAAGCAGGAGAAGCAGCCTTGAACTCACGGGCGAACTCGGCGCAGGTTTCAGCAGGTACGCCGGTGATGGCTTCCTGGGCCTCGGGCGTCCACTCAGCCAGGTGTTCGCGGAGCTTCACGAACGCCGTCTTGCAAGCGATGCCGTTCACCTCTGCCATGGCGTCGAGCACGGGCATGAAGCCGCCGTACACGTCCATGGGCTGGCCCTCTTCGACCTCGCCACGGTCGAGCAAGTCGCGGCTTTGCGACGTGCCCAAAGCACCGATGACGGCCTTGCCGATAAAGCGCGTGGCCGCATGGGGTTCGCCGTCTTCGCCCATGAAGACGAACTTATTCGGATCGCCGCCTTCAACGATGTCGGCCTCGCGCAGGTACTGGCCGTTGTCATCGCGCACCAGGTAGGCACCAGCCGTGCGTTCGATAAGGAACTGCTCGTCGTAAAGGTTTTCCTCGATGAGCACGTGTGCCATGGCCATGGCCAGCGCACCGTCGGTTCCGGACTTCACGGGAATCCATGTGTCTGCCTTGGCGCTTGTCACGTCGAACAAGTTCGACACATGCACGATCTTGGCCCCGCGCTCTTTGGCATCGATCATCATATGCGACGTCTCGCCCGGACGCGTGAAGCCGATAGGGTTAGAACCCCAGATAATCAGCATGTTGTCCACATTGTTGATGAGGTACTTGTTGTTGGAGACGACCTGCCCCATGTCGGCACCAGCGCCGATGAGGATGCCCACATCGACCGAAGGCATCTCGAGGCGGGTGGCGCCGAACGAGTTGATGAAACGAAGCGCCAGGTCGTAGTTCAGCGAACGGTCAGCGCCCGGGACGCCACACCAGAAGGCGTTGACGAGCACCGAACGAGTGCCGTACTTATCAGTTATTTCCTTGAGCTTGTCCGTGATCTCGGTCAAAGCCTGATCCCAGCTGATGCGCTCGAATTTCGCCTCGCCGCGTTCGCCGACGCGTTTCAGCGGGTACAGGATGCGATCTTCCGCATACGGAATATCGCCAGACAAGATGCCCTTGCTGCAGATGTGCGGGCCCGTGCCCGGACCCGGTTGCGTGCCCTTCTGGGTTGCTACGATCTTGCCGTCTTTGGACCACACGTCCAAGACGCAATGTTCATGGCACCCGAAGCCCTGGCACGCGCTTCGCGTTAGCTTCAGCTCGCCTGTTGCCATAAAAACCCCTCTCGCATCGCATGAGCGCACGGGGTCCCTTTCCCCACCGCACAGTGCGCTATGCGCAAGGCGGCGCGCTCCCCATGTTCATTGTAGGGAGGTCGAAGCCCATTTCTTTCACGATTGATGACTAGAATATGCAACAATTAATTGTACAGATAATGAATGGAAAAATGCCGTTCATCCTCTTGCCCTACCATGCAACAAACCATTGCCTACAGACGAGGCCCGCCGCTATACTGGATGTGCAGTTTCCGCTCTACAAAGTACCCGATTGTCTTGCATGATGGGGGGACCATGCAAATCGATACGTTGCGCTATTTCGTGGAGCTGGCACGCGTGGGCTCGTTTTACGGCGCCTCGAAGAACGTGTTCATTTCACAGCAAGGCTTGAACAGGGCCATAAGCTCGCTGGAATCCGAGCTTGGCGTCAAACTCGTCGAGCGCGAAAGCCGCGGCGTGCGCCTTACGAGCTCCGGAGAGGTGCTGCTTGAGCATTCGGCGAAGCTGTTGCTCGAATACAGCGACATGCTCAAGGATCTTTACGCCCAACACACCACCTCAAGCCCCGATGATGCTCGCATTGTCATCCATATGACGTACTACCCTTCCCAAGTATCAGAGCCGTTCGTGCGCAGCATGAAGGACTCCCGCTCGATCAAGATCGTCGAGGAACCCTTCCAGCAAATCGTCGAAGGCGCACGCGAGTCGGATGGCAGCGAGCTGTTCTTGTGCGACCTCTATGGCGCCCATGACCGTGCAAGCGATTTCGATGACCTCGTGTTCGAACCCGTAATAACAACTCGAGGCGGCATCGTATGGC
>CACZIP010000230.1 GCA_902781245.1 uncultured Coriobacteriaceae bacterium
GTAGACGGTCCGTCGTACCTCGAACGCCTAGAGGCCGACCCCGATGCGAAGCTCACGGCTGAACAGCTCGACGAGATCTTCGACCCATGGGCGTTCCTCACCCGCAAGGAGGTGATTTTCGCTCGCTTGAAGGACATGGAGTTCTAGTTGTTTGCTTTTGGGAATCGGCCCGCCCACTCCGGCGGAGGGGCTCGCCTACAGCAGTTCAGCTAATCTAGATAATCTATAAGACAGTGCTTCACAAGCGGCTTCGCCCCTCCGCCGGAGCGGGCGGGGTCGCATGCGCAACTCGACTTGGTTTATCGCGATGCGGCAAGCGCAATCGGTGTGCGCCGCTTCCGCAGGCACTGATTTTGATTTACTTAGATTAGCCGAGGAGCTGTAGGCGCGCACCGATTGAGCCTGCCGCCCAACATCGTCGCTAAACCGCGGTCCAGACTTTCACGCGGCAGGTCTTTACAGGATCGCTGCCGACGGGGGAGTAGTCGATGTTCGTGTACGTCACGAACGTATCGTGGGTGCCCGTTGAGGCAAGGTACTCGCCGTACGAGTCGGCACCGTTGTCCACGTCGAGTGCGAAGTATTGGCCGGCCTTGAGATCGACGGCGCAGACCGAATAGCTCGATTTCACAATGAACAGGTCTTTGCACCAGGCAGGGGGCGCGGTCGGCGTGCGTGCGAACCCAAACCACTTCGCGTTGTCGTAGTCGCCGTTCTGCGGCTTTTCCATGGGGGTGTACGTGCCCATGTTCTTGATTGCGCCGCCGTAGTTGTAGATGTCGGAGAACGAGAACATGAAGCCGTTGCGACCGTATCCTGCTTCGAGCGGGCGCATTGCGCCGGGCAGCGTGAGTGTATCGTCGACCTCTCCCGACGAAACCTTCACGTTGGAAAGCTGGTAGTAGATGCTCGACGAGTCAACACGTGGGGTGATGACGACGGAGTCTTCCGCGGCATACAGCGGAGTGCCCATGCGACGCGCGTTTTCGAGGACGGTCGTGGCAGACGGCGTTCCGATTGTCGCTTTCATCAAACGCGATGTGAGACCTTGGTCGTTCGGAAGCTTGGGCAGCACTTGCCAAAGCGCCTTGTCGCCGACAGCAGCGATCGTCGGCGTGTCGTACGTTGCATCCCCCTCTTCGAGCTTGACGGGGTTCACGAGCGCGCCATTCGAGAGAAGGGCGCTGTACACGCGCCAGGTGCCTTCGAGCACATCGGCTTCGGTCCAGATGGCACCCTTCGAGGTGGCGCGTACGTCATAAACTTCGAACCCTTCTTTCGAGCCAACGGCCTCTTCGAGAACCGTGGTGAGTGCACCGCTCCCAAGTGAGAGAATGCCGATTTGCGTAAGGGGCTTTCCCGTTTCGGTGGGAAGCAGGCAGGCTGCAACCTGGTCATCGTTGGCCCACACGAGCGTACCGTATGGCAAGTCGAATTCACCGATTTGCGAAATCATGCCGTCAGGGGAGTCGAGCGCTTCGAGGTCGGTGAGAGGCGTGAGCGCATCGTCGGGAGCATCGAGATAGGTAATCTCGTTGTCGTCCGAATGCGCGCCGGCGACTGCAGCTCCCACGCCAACAACTGCGACGGCCCCGACACCAATTGCACCATAGAGAAAGCGCCGACGCGTGACGAGAACTTGCTCGTTCTTGAGATCGGTCGCGGATAGTTCGACCTTCGGGCTCTCGGTCGACTTAACGTGAGTGGTGTTGCGGGGTGTTCGGGTGCTCATGATGCCGAATTATATGCCAGTTCGGCAGTTGCAAGATAACCCTTCGGTCACAAATGATAGAATTAACTCCAAATACAAACAGTCGCTCCATCGTGTGGGCGTACTATAAACGAAACAGATTCGAACACGAAAGAGGTATTGAAATGGGTAACGAAACGCGCCGCATCATGCTTGTCGAAGACGAGAAGGCCATCCGCGACGCCGTAACCGCCTATCTGGAGCGCGAGAACTACTGGGTAACGGCCATCGGCGACGGCCAGGATGCGCTTGACGAGTTCGCCAAGCATCACTTCGACCTGGTCATTCTCGACCTCATGCTTCCGCGCGTGCCCGGCGAGCGTGTCTGCCGCGCCATCCGCGACAACTCGGACGTGCCGATTATCATGCTGACCGCAAAGGGCGAAGTCGAAGACCGCATCATCGGCCTCGAGTTGGGCGCCGACGACTATCTGATCAAACCGTTCAGCCCGCGTGAGCTCGTAGCGCGCGTCCGTGCGCTTCTTCGCCGCGTCCACGCTGATTCTGAACCTCAGCGCGAAGTGCTCGAATTTGGCGATCTGACCATCGACGTGTCGGGCCACAAGGTCCTTGTCGCTGGCAAGGAAGTTGACCTCACGGCATCCGAGTTCAAGCTTCTGACCACCTTGTCCCGCTATCCTGGTCGCGTCTATTCGCGCATGGAACTTGTCGAGAAGGTGCTCGGCTACGATTTCGAAGGCTACGAGCGCACGATCGACAGCCATGTGAAGAACCTTCGCGCCAAGATCGGCGACAATCCGCGTAGCCCCAAGTGGCTTCACACGGTGCATGGCGTGGGCTATCGGTTCGAAGATCCCACGAAGTCCGCAACGCAGCAGTAATTGTCATCCGACCTGGCAAAATCCGTGACTGACGAGGTTAAAGAGGCTTCGGCGCCTCTGGATGTCGATGCTGTCGACGAGGGCATCGACGACGAGTCTGCCGAAATCGAGGAGAAAACTCGCAAACGGCGAAGCTTCAAATGGAGCAGCCTGTCGTATGCGACGCGCGTCACGCTGTCGTTTGCCCTGATTGCCGCCATGACGGCGTTGGTGGCAATCGGCGTCGTCTCGTTTGTGTGGCAACAGCATTTCCAGACGTACACACAGGAGAACATGCGCATCCTTGCCGAGACGACGGCATCGCAGATCGCGACGCGCTACAACCGAGCGGAATCGTTCAGCGACTACGTGCTGCAACCTGCCGGCAATGCCGTCGTGGTGACACAGGGCGTCGGCATGCAGGTGGTCGACGCTGACAACAGGGTGCTGTTCGACTCGACGACGGAACTCACGGGCGAAGATGGCTTCGAGACGCCGTCGATTGCGCCGCTTCCCGGTCCCGAGAACATTGCGCGCGCCCCCATTATCGTCAACGACCAGGCCGTTGGATCGGTGCGCGTGTGGGTGTACGGTTCTGATAGCCTATTGCGCTCGACTGATCGCGAATTCCGCGATCGTTCATACCAGGCGATGGTTCTGGCGGCCGTCATCGCCATTGTGCTGGCGTCGATCTTCGGCTACTTCTTCGCACGCAACCTCGTCAAGCCCATCAAGCGTTTGACTGATACAGCTGAGCAGCTCAAGGAAGGCAACTTCGAGGCGCGCGCCCACCTCAAGGGCGAGGACGAGCTCGCCCAATTCGGCAACACGTTCGATGCGATGGCCGAGGCCGTCGAGCGCGACCGCAAGCTCGAACGCCGACTTACGACCGACGTCGCACACGAGCTGCGCACGCCGCTCATGGCCATTCAAGCCACGGTCGAGGCGATGGTCGATGGCGTCTTGCCGGTTGACGAACAGCGCCTGATGACCGTCGACTCCGAAGTTATGCGCTTGTCGCGCCTTGTCGACTCGATGCTCAAGCTTTCGCGTCTCGAGAACCGCGCAAATCCCAACAAAGAAGAAATCGTCAACGTCGGCGAAGTGGTTTCCGGCATCATCGCCACCCATGAAGCATATGTTCGCGAGTCCGGCCTCACCCTCAGCTACAAGGCGGAC
>CACZIP010000231.1 GCA_902781245.1 uncultured Coriobacteriaceae bacterium
GCTTGGCCGCCGCATCCCGTTCCTGCGGTATGCAGCCATCCCGTTCGGCGTCGTGACCGTGCTCGTGTTCGTGTCACCCATTAACGGGGAAAGCCCGATCAACGCCGTGTTCCTGGCCGTCATGATGCTTCTGTTCTACCTGTGCATGACCTGCTACTGCACGCCGTACAACGCGCTCAGCCCCGAGCTCGGCCGCACGCAGAAGCTGCGCATCAACGTGTCGACCTACATCTCGGCAACGTACTTCATCGGCACGGCGCTCGCCTACACGGTGCCCACCATCGCCAGCATGCTCTTCCCGACGTTCGGCGTGGCGGGTGGCTACCGTATCGCCATCGCAGGGCTCGCGGTCGTGGCGGTCATCTGCATGCTCGTGCCGGCATTCGGCATCGACGAGCACAAGTACGCTGACACGACTCCGTCCGAGTCGCCGGCGTTCAACAGCCTGGTCAAAACGTTCAAGAACAAGGAGTTCCAGACGTTCGTGGCATCCGACATCCTGTACTGGGTTGCGTTCACGATGTTCCAGACGGGTCTTTTGTTCTACGTCACCGAGCTCATGGGCCTCGATGTTGCGTGGTCGACCATCCTGCTCGTGTTGATGATGGTCGTGGCGTTCATCCTCTACATTCCCGTGAACTTCATCGCCAAACGTATCGGCAAGAAGAAGCTCATCGTGTTCGCGTTCTCGTTCTTCGCGGTGACGTTCGGCATCACGGCGCTCTCCGGCATGCTCGGTGTGCCGCTCGAGGCATGGGGCATCCTCATCGCCGTCCTGGCGTCGATTCCGCTGGCCATCCTCGGCGTGCTGCCGCAGGCAGTTGTCGCCGACATCGCCGACGTCGACGCGCTCGACACGGGCGAGGCGCGCCAGGGCATGTTCTACGCAGCCCGCACGTTCGCCATGAAGCTCGGCCAGGCCGTGTCGATGCTCGTGTTCACCGGCATCATCGCCATGGACATCGGCGACATGAAGTACCGCATCACGGCAATCGTCGCTTGCGCGTTCTGCCTGCTTGGCGCGCTCGTGTTCGCGCGTTACCACGAGAAGGTCGTTCTTGCCCGCATCGAGGAGGAGAATCGCGAACTTCTCGCCGAGGAAGCGTAAGCTGCCGCGCATTTGCAACAACGCTCATTGATCCGATCGATTGAGCTGATTGATTCACGAGGCCATGTGGCAAGAGAATTTCCTTTCTGCCGCATGGCCATGACATGAGAGGGCTGCTTCGATATGCAGAACCTGGAAGACCTGCCAACTGGCGCACGTGTAGCGATGGACCCTGCTGGCTATGTGCTCGAGATGCGCGTGGGCGAAGACGATCGCCGCGTGACGTTTTCGAGTGATGCGTTCGAAAGCCGCATGACCGACGGCGCCTCAGTTGAGTGCGAATTCGATGGGGAAGTGCTCGCGATTTCGCTCGTTGCCAAAGAGAGCCTGTACATCGAGTCGTGCCGTGTTGCGTTGCGTCATGCGTTCGCAACTGACGAGCAGGTGCTGCTCAACGGCTACCAATCGTGGACCGACACAGTCGAGCGGCACCCCTGGTCGAAGATGCGCGGGTTGAAGCTCATTTCTCCGCGTGTTGTCAACAAATGGGCGCTCGACGGAGGCGGCGACTACCGCTTCGCCACGTACCCCAACGAGCACGGAAAACAGCACGGCTATACCTACGGAACGTTCAGGCGAGGCGATGGTGTTGTGCTGGTGGGTTCGCTCGACGAGAGCCATGGTTTCACGATCATCCGCACCTTCGCAGCAGAAGGGCGTGTGAGCCTCAAGACGGAAAACCCGTGCCGTCGAATCGCGGCGGGCGAGCGGGTCGAGCTTGGCCGCTATGCTATCACGCGCGGCAACGTCGACGAGGCGTACGACCGTTGGTTCGAGCTCGCGGGCATCGAGCCGCGCACGCGCAAGCCGCTCGTGGGCTACACGAGCTGGTATCGCCACTACGGTGACATCGACGAGCAGAAGCTGACTTCCGACCTTGCGGGTGCAGTGGCGCAAATCGGCGGGCTCGATGTCCCCAATGCGACGAAGCTTTTCCAGAGTGATGACGGGTACTGCAAAGTTGGCGATTGGTTGGCAATCGACGAGAAGAAGTTCCCGAACGGACTGGCCCCGATTGCCTCCGCTGTGCGCGAGGCAGGGTTCGTCCCCGGTTTGTGGGCGGCCCCGTTCGTGTGCGAGCGCAATTCGAAGCTGTTCAGCGAACACAACGACTGGCTGCTGCGCGACGACCTTGGAAGGCTCGTGACGACGGGTTCTCATTGGTCGGGTGGCTACGCGCTCGACACGCGCAACCACGAGGTTCGTTCCTATGTGCTCGATGCTTTGCAGACTATGACCCAGGAATGGGGTTTCGGTTTGCTGAAACTCGATTTCCTGTATGCCGCTTGCCTCGTCGAGCACGACGGCATGAACCGCGGCGAGCTTATGGCCGATGCCATCGACCTGCTTCGGTGTGGCATGGGCGACGATTGCCTGTTCCTGGCGTGCGGCGTGCCGCTCGCGAGCGTGTTCGGCAAGGCCGACTACTGCCGCATCGGCTGCGATGTCGGGCCCGATTGGGACGACAAGCCGTACATGCGCCCGCTGCATCGCGAGCGCGTGAGCACCAAGAACAGCCTGGCCAACACGTATTTCCGTGCGCCGCTGAACGGGCGCGCGTTCGGGAATGACCCCGATGTGTTCTTCCTGCGCGATGACGCCCATCTGACGCCCGGCCAGCGCGACGAGCTGCTGTTTGCTGATGCTGATATGGGCAGCGTGTTCTTGACCTCCGATGACATGGGTGCATGGTCTGAGGCGGCAAGGCAGCGCTTCGAGATGGCGCTCAAGCTGTTCGCGAGCAGGTTTGAAGACGAGGATGACCTCGACGACTTGCGCGCAGTGCATGGAAAGCATGCGAGGATAGGCGGCAAGCAGTGACAGCCGCCATCCGAGCGTTTGCGCCTGGCAGAACCGAGCTTGCGGGGAACCATACTGACCATCAGGGTGGGCGCGCCATCGCGGCGACGCTCGACTGTGGTATCAATATTGCATTCGAGCGGAACGGCGGCAAGCGCATTCGCTTTGCGAGTGAGGGTTTCGAGCCGTTCGAGATCGACATCGATGCGGGTGCCTCTGGTCCGCGCGTCGAAGAGGCGGGTACGACTGCAGCGCTCGTGAGGGGCGTTGTGGACCTGTTGGCCGAAGCGGGGCTCGAGGTGGGTGGTTTCGATGCGACGGCTTCGAGCACCATCCCGTCTGGCGGAGGCCTTTCCTCGTCGGCGGCTCTCGAGCTGGCGTTGATCTGCGGATTGCAGGAGTTGTTCGGTAGCGGTTCTGGTCCCTTGGGTACGCCCGCCGAGCGCGCCGCTGCGGCAGCGTGCGTCGAACGCGAGTATTTCGGGAAACCCTGCGGCCTGCTGGATCAGACCGCAATCGCCTACGGCGGGGTTTCCTCAATCGATTTCTCGGGTGATTCCGAGATGCCATTCGTTGAAGCTATCGACTTCGATTTCGCATCGTGCGGGTATGCGTTGTGCCTGATTGACACGCATTGCGACCACAGCCTTTACACCGACGAGTACGCCCGCGTCGCGCAAGACATGTTCGACGTTGCATCGTTTTTGGGAGTGACGAGGTTGTGCGAGGTTTCTGAGGCGGAGTTCGAGGCGCGTTTGTCCGAGGTCCGAAATGCGCTCGGCGACCTGCCGGCTTTGCGGGCGCTTCATTACTATCACGAGATGGAATTAGTGTG
>CACZIP010000232.1 GCA_902781245.1 uncultured Coriobacteriaceae bacterium
GGCTTATGATGCAGCAACTGCACGGCGCCTATGCCATCGTGCTGGCCACGCCCACGGCGCTCTACGCTTTTCGCGATCCGAACGGCATTCGTCCACTTTCGATTGGGAAGTTGCCAGATGACAGCGGATGGGTTGTCGCGAGCGAAACCTGCGGGCTCGATGCAATCGGTGCCGCTTTCATGCGCGATGTCGAGCCGGGCGAGATCATCAAGGTCAGCGCCGACGGTTTCGAGTCCGAGCAGGGGATTGAACCAGGGAGGCGCGCGAGCTGCATCTTCGAGTACGTGTACTTCGCACGGCCCGATAGCGTGCTCGATGGTGATGTCGTGTACCATGCTCGCCGTCGTATGGGGCGCGTCCTCGCGCGCGAGGCTCCAGTCGATGCCGATTACGTGTTGGGTGTGCCCGATTCGGGCGTGCCGCCTGCCTTGGGCTACGCGGCCGAAAGCGGTCTCGAGTACTGCGATGGCATCGTGAAGAATCGCTATGTTGGCCGTACGTTCATCCAGCCCACGCAAGAGATGCGTCAGATGGGCATTCGCATGAAGCTCAACCCGCTGCCGAGCGTCATCGCGGGCAAGCGGCTCGTGGTAATCGACGATTCCATCGTTCGCGGCAACACGTCAAAACAGCTTGTGGCCATGTTGCGCCAAGCTGGTGCGAAGGAGGTGCACCTGCGCATTGTGAGCCCCGAGGTGATGTGGCCGTGTTTCTACGGCATCGACACCGATACGCGCGACCAGCTCATCTCGGCGAACATGACACATGACGAGGTATGCGCGCACATCGGGTGCGATTCGCTGGCGTTCATCAGCCTCGAGGGGCTAAGGAGCGCGGTGCATTCCGTTCACGACGGTTATTGCGACGCATGCTTCAGCGGCGATTACCCTGTGCCCATTCCATACCAGACACTTACCAGGTAAGCTGTCTGGTAGGTAAGCTATCCGGTGTTTCTTGTTTGCAGCTTTGATAAAGGGGCGTTAATGAATGGGACGATACGGCTTGCGACCGTTGAAGATGCCGAGGCGATGCTAGACGTCTATCGGCCATATGTTGAGCGCACCGCAGTGTCGTTCGAGCTGGACCCACCGGATGTAGCCGAATTCGAGAATCGCGTCGCGCATACGCTCGAGCGCTATCCGTGGCTTGTCCTAGAGTGTGGCGGGGTTATTGTCGGATACGCTTACGCAGGACCTCTCAAATCACGGGCGGCTTATAGCCATAGCGTTGAGGTCTCCATTTACCTGTGTGAAGATGCGCGTGGACAAGGGCTCGGCCGTTGGCTGTACGATAGCCTCGAAGCACTTTTGCGGGAGCTCGGCGTAATGAACTTGTACGCATGCATTACGTATTCTGATGATGAGCATGACCCCTATTTGACACGCGATAGCGTGTTTTTCCACGAACATGTCGGATATACGCGCGTCGGTGCTTTCCATAATTGCGGTCGGAAATTCGATCGATGGTATTCGGTCGTGTGGATGGAAAAGATACTGCACGATTAGACGCTTAACGGGCAGGCACTTACCTCGACCAGACACTTACCTGGTAAGTGTCTGGTGGAAAACCTTGCGGATAACGCCAATCGAATGCGCTCGCGTTTGGCGTGCTGTTTTAGAACTCTAGTGAACTCATGCGGATATGTTGCGTGAACGTCGGTTAACGTTGCCGTCGCAACGAGGAGAGTCTGAAGAGAAAAACTTCCGAATGCCGTCGGCAATTCACCGTCAGTTAGACGTTGTCATGACGGTCGCTCTGCAAGATTGCGTTGTCAAACTCAACTCACAACGGCACGGACCAGACACTTACCTGGTAAGTGTCTGAAAGCAAGTGCCCTGCGAAATGAGGGGAGATGCATGTCTTATAGCAAAAGAGAGCAAAGTGAAGCGGATCTCTACCATGTTTATGCAAGGGGAACAGGACGGCGGTTGATATTCGAAGATGACACGGACAGGATTCAGTATTGTCGTCGCATGAGTCGAATCCTCGATGAAACCCAGGGTGGTTTATACGCATGGTGTCTGATGGGGAACCATATCCATCTTGTGGCAAACATGCAGATCGAGGTTCTCTCGGCTTTCATGAAGCGATTAAACGGGGGATATGCGCGCTACTTCAACGAGCGCCATGGAAGAAGCGGCCACTTGTTCGAGTCGCGATTCGGAAGCGAGCCTATCAAGACAGACGAACAGCTTATGACCGCAGTACGCTACGTCCACCGTAACCCTGTCAAGGCAAATATGACCGTGAGCTGCGATTATAGGTGGTCGAGTTACAGAGAGTACATATCTTCTCCGAGCATAACCGATACGGCTTTTACGCTTGGGCTGTTTAATGGTTTGGAGGCGTTCAAACGTTCTCACGAGGCCGATGTCACGGACCATTTTTTGGGAGAGCGGGATGAACTGCCCGGCGTTGACGGCACGCAAGCTCGCAGGTGCATGACAACCGACGAGGCAGTAGTGCTTTCTATATCGCTCCTGGGCAATGATGCGTTCAATGCTATTGCGGGATTGCCTAGAGAAGAGCGCGACAAATGCCTTGTCATCTTGAAGAAAGGCGGACTGTCAATTCGCATGATTTCGCTTGTGACAGGCATCAACAGGAATACCGTGTGGGCTGCCGGTAGGGAATAATCCGCGACCAGACACTCACCCGGTAAGTGTCTGGTGGAGTGTCCGGCGGGTTCCTTTACATCCTTGTTGTAAGTGTCTGGTGGAGTGTCCGGCGGGTTCCTTTACATCCTTGTTTCATGAAACGAAGGGGAAATGTTTGGGCAATAGCCTTTTACTAGGCAAAACGAATGCTTTTTGACGTCGGACGGAGTCGAAATGAGCGCTCTTTCAGACAAGATGCTGGCGGGTACGTCCAAGCAGCGGCGGCGCCCTGCAGTGCTCGTCCTCGAGGATGGCGTGGCGTTCCACGGCGCATCGTGCGGAGCAGCGGGCGAGGTGTTCGGCGAGAGTTGCTTCAACACGTCGCTCGAGGGGTATTTCGAGGTCATCACCGACCCATCGTATGCAGGCCAAATCGTCACGATGACCTACCCGCAAATCGGCAACTACGGCGTAAGCCCCGAAGATGCGCAAGCCGATCATCCGGCACTGCGCGGGCTAGTCGTGCGGGACATGTGCGCGACGCCGTCGAACTGGCGAAGCAAGATGACGCTGCCCGAATACCTGAAGGCAGAAGGGGTCGTCGCGATCGAAGACGTCGACACGCGGGCCCTTGTGCGGCATGTGCGTGAGCACGGCGCCATGCGGGCGGTGATATCAACCGAGGACGCAGACGTTTCAAGCTTGCTTGCGAAAGTGCGCGCGAGCGAACCCCTTGTCGGAGCAAACCTCGTCGAGACCGTCTCGTGCACGAAGCCGAATACATTCGGGCAGGTCGATCTGCCCGAAGGCAAGGCGTTCGCGTTCGATCCGCCATCCGAGCCTCGATACCAGGTCGTCGTATACGACTGCGGCGTGAAGCGCTCGATTCTCGAAGGGCTTGCACGTGCAGGTTGCGAGATGCTTGTCGTGCCGTGGAACACTTCAGCTGAAGACGTGCTCGCCCGAAGGCCCGATGGCGTGTTTCTGTCGAACGGTCCGGGCGATCCGGATGCGGTGGTTGGAACGTACGAGCAGGTGGAGAAACTGCTCGGCCGCGTTCCCGTTTTCGGCATCTGCATGGGTCACCAGATGATCTGCAAGGCAGCAGGCGCGCGCATGGAGAAACTCAAATTC
>CACZIP010000233.1 GCA_902781245.1 uncultured Coriobacteriaceae bacterium
AACATGCGATAGTCGTCGGCCGTTTCCTTGACGCGCATGACGATCGTATGCTTCTTGGACGGGTCCCAATGGCGCGTTTCCTGGTAGATCTGGCCGCCTTCTTCAAGCACTTCCGCCTGGCGGCAGATCTCGTAAGCCAGGCCGTCGTGCAGATTCTTAAAACTGTTGATGTTCTTGAGCTCGGTCTTGGTGCCGAACTCCGTCGTGCCGCGACGGCGCAGCGAGATGTTGCCGTCGGCGCGCAGGCTGCCCTCCTCCATCGAGCAGTCGGAAATGCCCAACGCCAGGAAGATCTGACGCAACTTCTGCATGAACAGGCGCGCTTCCTCAGGCGTGCGCAGATCGGGCTCGGTCACGAGCTCGATGAGCGGTGTGCCCGCGCGGTTGTAGTCGACAAGCGAATGCGTGGCACCGGCGATGCGGCCCTCGCCGCCGCCCAGGTGCACCATCTTGCCAGCATCTTCCTCCATGTGGATGCGCGTGATGCCCACACGTGCGACGTAGCCATCAGCCGTGCGCGTCATGTTCTCGGACTGCTCACCTTCCGCGAGGTCGCCCCAGAACAGGCGCTCCTGGGCACCGCGACCGTCGACGGTCAGGTCGAGCCAGCCGCGCATGCAGAAGGCCTTCGGGCCCTGCGTGGTCTGGAAGTTCTTGGCCATGTCGGGATACATGTAGCCCTTGCGGTAGAACATCGTATGCTTCTCGATGTCGCAGTTGGTGGCCAGACCAGCCAGCACGATGTTTTCGATGGCTGCGCGGTTGGGCACCGGCAGCGCGCCGGGCAGGCCGAGGCACACGGGGCATGTGTGCGTGTTCGGCTCGGCGCCGAACTCGAGCTTGCAGCCGCAGAACATCTTGGTTTCGAGCTTCGTCAGCTCGCAGTGGACCTCAAGGCCGATTACGGCTTCCCAATCCTTCAGCACTTCTTCCAGTTTCTTCATGCTACTCACCTGCCTTCGCGGCAAACGCCGGCGCAATGGGCGCCTTGCCGTACACCTGCTCGAGAACAGCGGCGGCGCGGAACATGTTCTCGTCTTTGAACTGCGGAGATTGCAGTTGCACGCCGACCGGGAGGTTCGTGTCGGCGCCGAGGCCGCACGGCATCGACATGCCGCCGTTGCCTGCAATGTTCAGCGAGATGGTGAACATGTCGGACAGGTACATCGACGTGGGGTCGGAGATCTCACCGAACTTGAAGGCCGTTCGCGGACTCGACGGCAATGCGATGACGTCGCATTTCTCGTACGCGCGCGTGTAGTCGGCCGTGATGAGCGTGCGCACCTGCTGCGCGGGGTAATAGTACTTGTCGTAGACGCCGGCTGACAGCAGGTAGCTGCCCAGCATGATGCGGCGGCGTGCCTCGGGGCCGAAGCCGTTGGCGCGGCTGGCCTCGTACTGGCCGCCCAGATCCTTGTGCCCTGGTTCGCAGTAGCCGTAGCGCACCGAATCGAAGCGCGACAAGTTGGAGAACGCCTCGCACGGGCCGAGCACGTAGTACGCGCTCATGGCCGCCTGGGCGTTGGGAAGGTCGACTTCCACGAGCTGAGCACCTGCGGCTTCGAGCTGCGCGATGGCCTCTTCCACACGCGCTTTCACCTCAGCCGTGAGGCCTTCAGCTTGCATGAACGCCGGCACGATGCCGACGCGCAATCCCTTGGCGCCCTCGGCAAGGTTGGCCGTGAAGTCGGTGTCAACTGGCTGCGACGTGCAGTCGAGCGGGTCGTGACCGCTGATGGCGTTGAGCGCGAGCGCCGCGTCTTCGACCGAACGCGCGAACGGGCCCACCTGATCAAGCGAGCTACCGAACGCCACGACGCCGTAACGGCTGACCACGCCATACGTGGGTTTGACCGCAACCGTGCCCGTGAAGCTACCCGGCTGGCGGATCGAGCCGCCCGTGTCGGAGCCCAGGGTGACCGTGGCCAGGCCGGCGGCGACTGCCGCAGCCGAACCGCCCGACGAACCTCCGGGCACGCGCTCGAGGTCCCACGGATTGCGCGTGGGCCCGAACGCCGAAGTCTCGGTCGAGCTGCCGAACGCGAACTCGTCCATGTTCAGCTTGCCCAGCGGAATGGCACCAGCCTCAAGCGTGTTGCGCACGCACGTGGCGGTGTAGGGCGACACATACGACTCGAGCATGCGCGAAGAGCAGGTCGTGTGCGTTCCCTTCAGGTTCATGTTGTCCTTGTAGGCAACGGGAATGCCCGCAAGCGGCCCGATGACGGACAGGTCGACGCCCGATTCGAGAACCATGTCGATCTTCTCGGCGGCGTCGAGCGCAGCTTCCTCGGTCGTCTCGAGGTACGCGTGCACTTCTTTGTCCTGCTCGGCGATGCGCGCCAGCGCGCTTTCCGCAACTTCGCGGGCGCTGAACTCGCCGTTCATGAGACCCGCTTGGATCTCGCGGATGCCCATCTCGAAAAGTTCTGTCATTAGCGATCGCCCCCTTCGCCCAGAATCGATGGGATGAGGAAGCAACCGTCCTGCTTCTTGGGCGCGTTCGAAAGCGCCTCTTCATGCGTGAAGCTGGTGGTTTCGACGTCCTCGCGCATGACGTTGCTGAGGCTGCCGATCGGGTGGAACGTGGGCTCGACGCCCTCGAGGTCGTATTCGGTGATGGGTTTCAGGCTGTCGATGATGCTGTTGAGGTCGATCGTCATCTGAGCGACTTCCGCATCATCGAGATGGATGCGCGTGTATTCTGCGATGTCGCGCACATCCCGCTCGGTCACATGCTGTGCCATGCGTGCTTACCTACTTTCCTGCTAGAACAACTCTCAGGTGCGCCATATTGTGGCGCTTTCCTGCGTAAACAGATTAACCGCATTATTATACGCACGCATGTGCTCGCGTGCGGGCTTGGCTGCCGCGCTTAACAAGGATGACACGCTTCTTTGCGTTGCTTCCCTGCGTTGCTTCCCTGCGTTGCTTCCCCGCGTTGCTTCCCCGCGTTGCTTTAGAGGCTGCCGATGAACTGCTTGTGCACATGTGGGAATGTTTAATGAAAAAGTGAGGTTAGTGACGAGAAATGGCTCTTTTTCATGCGGCTGTTTTGAAAAAGTGAGTTTGGTGACGAGTTTTTATTATTCTTGTTAAAGCATTATTTATATAATGCCTGTTCAGAGAGTTGCATCATTTTTTTACGCGTCACCAAGTTCACTTTTTTCATTTGCGCGACTCAAGAACTCTGCTTTCGCGTCACCAAGTTCACTTTTCCCAACAGAAGACCCACCGAACAATTGGATATATGCCAACAACCACAAGCTTTGTCGAAGCAATGTCAGGTGCGCAAACCTTTCCGAGAGCAAACAAGCAAGTCCTGTTGCCTTGTATCACCATGTCCTACCGGAATGCTCGTTCCATAGCATGAGCTCTTTGCGCAATGAAAGACGCTCAGGAGTCGCACCGCAACATGATGCGGGAATCTGCTTATGCATTTTCTTTGCAAGCATGAGCGCAATCGATTCGAACTGGTCGAGATCCGACACATGCTTGTACGTCATTTCATATATCGGATATCCCATTGATCTGAGTGCGTTAATCCGTGAGCGATCTAGGCTATATTTTTCGGGGGAAAGATGGTCGTATTCGCCCTGGTATTCGCACCCTTCGCCAATTGTCGGCCAATAATGGTCTATGCGACATCGTGACTTGCGCGCAATGCGTGAGGCCTGTTGGTCAAGCTCGACTTCGTAATTGAACTCATGTGGCCCGAGCGCGTATCCACC
>CACZIP010000234.1 GCA_902781245.1 uncultured Coriobacteriaceae bacterium
CCGAGTACACGGAGCGCGGCTCATCCTTGCGAATGGCATCGAGGAACTGCGCCGCGGTTTCGTTCTTGGCCTTGTAGTGCAGGTGGTGCAACAAGCCTTTCCACAGCTTCCTTTTCTCGCAGCACGTACGCAGGTCGCACACGCCTTGCTCGAAAATGTAGTCGAGCACGCGGGTCAGGAACTTGCGGTCCTGGTTGCGCAAGTTCAGCTTCTTGATGTCTTTGCTGTCGTATTTCTTGAATTGCAGCGTCTCGACAAGTCGAATGACGTCGGAAAGTTTGAGCAGCCGAGCATACGACGTATCACGGGAGTCGAGCAGTAACCGCACGGCAGTGTCCTTGCAGTTGCATTCGGTAACGTAGTAGTCGTAATCCTTGATGTAATTCTGGACGAGCTCGTACTGCGCATCGCTCAAAGGACGCGAGCTGGCGAGCAGTGAGGTGACGGTGTTGTGAAGCAGCTTTATCGCCTCGGGCATGCTGATGATGGCAAGCTCGCGCACTTCGACTTTCTCGTCGAAGCACTTGCGCACGACCTCTTCCTCGAACAGGGAATGCCCTGGCGTCGAGAAATCGCCGAACCCGTACGTGCGCGTGTAGTGGATCAAGCGGTCCAAAACGAGCGCGCCGATGGGAAGCTGCTTCACCGATTCGGGAAACCCCTGGTAGAACGGTGGCGGAACGCGCTCATCCAGGTTGCGGGAAGCGACCTTCACCATGTCGATGCTCGCCCATCCAGGGTTCGACGTGATGCGGATGTTGAACAGCTTTGCCAGCGCCGTCAGAGCCTCGGGCGCATGCGCGGTCTCGCCCTCGCCGACCAAGTAGCCTTTCGAGAACAAGAAGTCATGGAAAGAATTCCGCATAGCGGCCCCCTTTCAAAAGCGGGTGATAGTGTCGGATTGGTTGCTTATTGACAAAAGACGAAATAAACCCAACTAGCTACCCGTGAGAATCATCGTAGCACAGTATGGGGTTCAAGCCCCTCGAGTCTGCTTGTTGGAACGCATCCGGATGGCACAGGGCTCCCAGGGAAAGGCGCTCCGGATGGCACGGGGCTCCCAGGGAGTGTTGTGCCATCCGTGACCATGCGGTTACCCAGCGCCGCAACCCCATCTGCTATCATGAGTTCGGCGGGCAGCTAGCTGGGCTTATTTCTTTCGTTTCAAGAAAAACCAGTCCAACACTATCGCTCGCCATTTTCATTGGGAACGTTCCACGCGGCGACGAAATGGGGCACTCCATGGGTTACAACGCGCTATCCGAAATGAAGAACAAGAACCGCGCCGACTACGGCATCGAGGACGCCCCTCACATTCCTGAGCTTCCCCAAGCCACACGCAACTTCGGCCGCGAGGCGCTTGCGTTCGTGCGCGACGATTGCACCGACCTGAACTTCGATACGACCGACGCTCGCCGCATCGCGCTCGAAGACTCGGACGGCTGCAGTGCCAGCCCGGGCACCATCCCGTACAACATGGAGCGCGACCTCGATCGGTTGAGCTTCGAGACGGCCATCGGGCGGTTCCTTAAGAGCGGTTCGCGCGAAGACGCGTTCGACATCTATTACTGCTACTGCGAGATCTTCGAACCGTTCGGCTCGGGCTACGACACGACGGGCCTGCTGCTTGAGATGCTCTCCGAGCACGAGACGAACGCGAGCTCGCTTCTCATGAAGCACCGCGACCATTACTCGCACAGCGTTTACGTGTTCCTCATCGGCCTGGCAATGTATCGCAACCACGCCGGCATCCGCACGGCATACAACAAGAAATACGGCTTGGAGGAAGGGCCGCAAGCTGCATGCCACTTCCTCGGATTCTGGGGGCTTACGTCGCTGTTCCACGACATCGGCTATCCGTTCGAGATTGCGCACCAGCAGATGAAGGCTTACGTGTGCAAGCTGTTCGCCGACAACGACGACGAGCACGGTTTCGCACCTCACGTGTCGTACCGCCGCATGGAAAAGTTCGTGCGCTCCGAGCTGGGCGACCTGAACGAGCTGTACGCCCACGCCATCACCGAACGCCTCGCAGAGCGCTACCTCGCCCGCACCGACTTCGATGCCGATGAGCTGCACGACATGCTGGTGGCCACATTGCGCGACCGCGCCGTCCACGAGAACCCCGCAGGCAAGGATTACCTGTTCATGGACCATGCGTACTTCAGCGGGCTCATCCTGGCGAAGGCGTATCTCGGCCGGCATCCCGAGCTCGAATCATGCGAGCAGTTGCCCGAGGCACTGCTCGACGGCCTCTGCGCGATCATCCTGCACAACAGCCTGTTCAAGTTCACGATCCGCGGCCTTCTGAACACACGCGAGCCACTTCGACTCGACGATGGGCAGCCGCTGGCCTACATCCTGATGCTTTGCGACGAGCTGCAGTGTTGGGACCGGGCAGCGTATGGCGAGGGATGCCGCAGCGGCGTCTTCCCATTCGATTTCGACATCGAGTTCGCCGACGGCGGCATGCAATGGACGTACTACTTCGACAGCACGATCGCCGGGCGCGTGAAGAGCGCGCCGGCATACCGCGCCGTGCTAACAGATGGCTACACGAAGAAGTCGGGCGTCGTACGCGCAGAGCGCAGCAAATTCGTCGACAACATCGACGAGATCGTGAATCTCTCGGACGTGGCACCCGCATTCGAGCCCGATGTCGCCAAGCCCGACTCGAGCGGCCTCGTCTCGGCCGTCCTCGAGGAGAAGCAGAAGAGGACCGGGCTGTACCTGTCGGACAGCAACTACCTGAACCTGTACGATTTCGCACTCGCGCTGAACGGCCGCTATTGCGGTGTAAGCACTCAGGACGAAATGACGCGCGCCTTCGAGGAGAACCTCTCGCTCGAGTACCAGCTGTCGAACATCGCACAGGCAAAGGGGTTCGCCTCCCAGCTCGAAAGCATTGGCTGCTTCTATACCGATCGACCCGTCGAGTACGAGCAGCTCACCTCGTTCACGGACGACGAGCTTGCAATCATCTCGGAAAGCGAGCACGACCGCTGGTGCGCCGAGAAGCTCGGCATGGGATGGCGCTTCGGCAACGCCCATGTGGGAAAGCTCAACGGCCGCAACGACAACGTCATGCGCGAACGCACGCGCCTGCACCACGACCTCATTCCGTTCGAAGACCTTCCCCATGCCGAAGTGCTGAAGGACTCCGAACCCATGCTCAAGATGCTTGAGCTCATCCGCGAGTTCGAGGGCTTGTCGATTTACCGGATGTAGGAAAATGAGTCATTGGGACTGTCCCAATGACTCAAATCTAAGCGCGGAATGGCACACCGCTCCCTGGGAACACTGTGCCACATCCCTAAAAACTTGACGGGCTGGAGGAGCAACCCCCCAGCCCGCTTTCATTGCATTTCAAACGCGCAATTCGCTTACACGTCGCTGTGCATGCGGCCGATCTCTTCGAGCGTGAAGATGGGGCCGTCAAGGCAGATGAAATGGCCGCCCATGTTGCAACGACCGCACTTGCCCACGCCGCATTTCATGCGCATCTCAAGCGTCGTGATGATGTGACCCTCGTCGAAGCCCGCGTTCACGAGCGACTCGCGGCACGTGCGCGACAGCGACGGGCCACCGCAGATGACGGCGACGCGGTTGCCGTCCTCGGGCCCGAGGTCGAGCGTCTCGAGGAACGGCGCCGTGTAGGCGACAGCACCGTCCCAACGCGGGTCCTCGCGGTAGAGCGACACATGCACGTGCATGTCGGGC
>CACZIP010000235.1 GCA_902781245.1 uncultured Coriobacteriaceae bacterium
TTCTCATCATGATACTCGCAGCCACCATTGTGCTTGGCTTTCTCGTGTTCATACACGAGGGAGGGCATTTCGTTGCTGCGCGCGCGTTCGGCGTGAGGGTCACTGAGTTCATGCTCGGACTTCCAGGACCGTGCATTGGAATACAACGTGGCGAAACGAAATTTGGCGTTACGGCCATACCACTTGGCGGTTATGCACGCGTTTGTGGCATGGAGCCGGGCGAGATGAGCCCCCATCTGCGATCGGCGATGGAGAGCGTGTACGAGCGTGGTACAGCTATCATGGAAGATGTCGCTGCAGATTGCCAAATCACCGATGACGAGGCCTACGAAGCGCTCGAAGAACTTGTCGAGTGGGGCACGATTACAGGTCCAAAGAAGACTGACGAGTACAACGTCTACCGCACGCCAAATCGAAAGCCGACACGAATGCAAGAAAAACGTGCCGCTCGTAAAGGTATTGTTCTTCAGCATGGCGTGGAAGGAGAGGCTCGTCCGCTCGACGATGCCCAAGAGTTCTTTATGAACGAGTATCGCCAACAGTACCGTTCTCTTCCGTTTTGGAAGCGAACGGTCATCCTTCTTGCTGGTCCTGGCATAAACCTTCTATTCGCAATCCTCGCTTTTGTCCTCATCTACTCCGTTCTCGGATTTGATTACCAGAACACGCAGACCGGCGAGATCACGCATGTAACCGTTCCGCCTCTTCGCGCACTTGAAGCAGGTTTCATGTACATTGGCATGGTTGTGCAGGCGGTGGCTGGATTGTTTAACCCGCAAACAGCTGCTGATACGGTTGCTAACTCGACTTCCGTAGTCGGCATTGCAGTCATGTCGAAATCGGCATTTGAAGCAGGGTTCACAAACGCGCTCATGTTCACGTCGATGCTATCTGTATCGCTTGGAATCATGAACCTTCTACCCATACCGCCGCTTGATGGGGGGCGTTTCGTTGTAGAGATCTATCAGCGCATCCGTCGGAAGGTCATTTCGATACGGGCGATGAACTACCTGTCTTTTGCTGGTGTTGCTTTGTTCACGCTGTTCTTCATCGTCATGATGAACCAAGACATACAGCGCTTCATCTTCGGCAATTGGAGCTGATTTCCGATCATAGGAAGATGCAATCAAAAAGACTGATCCTTTGCGCCTCCTTCGTTTGCCGTACAATCAAACTATCGAGAACGGGGGAGTCATGAAACCTAATGAGAACACACATCAAGTCATGGTTGGCAACGTGCCAGTTGGCGGGGGAGCGCCGGTTGCTGTGCAATCGATGCTTAACGCCCAAGCCGACAGCGTTGAGTCGAATCTTGCTCAGATCGAGGCGCTTGCCCAGGCAGGATGCGAGATAGTTCGTATGGCTATACCAAGACGTGATTGCCTTGATACATTCGAGACGGTATGCGCCAAGTCCCCCTTGCCAGTGGTGGCCGATATACACTTCGATCCCGTCATAGCAATAGAAGCCGCACGTCGCGGTGCGGCTAAACTGCGCATCAATCCCGGGAATATTGGCGGTCTTGATGCAACCGTGCCTGTCCTCGAAGCGGCTCGGGAAGTTGGGATTCCAATTCGCATCGGCGTCAATGCCGGATCTCTCGACCAGGAATTGGCAAGCAGGGAAGACCTCACCCTCCCCGAAAAGCTCGCCGAGTCGGCAGCGCAATATGCTGTCTTTTGCGAGCAAAACGGATTTGACGACCTCGTTGTGTCTGCAAAAGCACACGATGTCATGACGACGGTAAACACCTATCGCATCCTATCGAAGCGGATTCCGCATATCCCCCTGCATATCGGCATTACTGAGGCAGGCACACAGTTCCAAGGTATCGTGAAATCTGCTTCTGGCCTTGGCATACTTCTCGAGGAGGGCATCGGTGACACGATGCGCATTTCTCTTACTGACGACCCCGTAGTGGAAGTGCGTGCGTGCTGGACCCTTTTATCGTCCCTCGATTTGCGTAGGCGTGGACCAGAAATGATCAGTTGCCCGACATGCGGTCGATGCCAGGTGAATCTCATCGATTTGGCACGAGATGTTGAAGGGCGTCTTCAATCTGTTGAAGCTCCCATAAAAGTGGCCGTCATGGGATGCGTCGTAAATGGTCCTGGAGAAGCGCGTGATGCCGATATCGGCGTTGCGTGCGGTAAAGGCTCTGGAGCAGTTTTCGTTCGCGGGGAAGTCGTGCGTAAAGTATCCGAAAACGATATCGTCAACGCATTGATGGAAGAGATTGATAAGATGTAACAACCTAAAAGGACCAATCCTTTTTGGTCATTGATGATAGTTGTGGAGGAGTACGAAATTATGACGAACGTAATGCGCATGAGCAAAGTGTATGCGCCAACGCTTAAAGAAGACCCGTCCGACGCTGAACTCGCAAGCCATCGCCTGCTCCTTAGAGCTGGCATGATGCGAAAAAACGGCGCTGGTCTTTACACGTTCCTGCCGCTTGGAATGCGGGTGCTCAACAAAGTTGAGTCGATTGTCAACGAGGAAATGGACAACATCGGTGCCGAGCGGATCCTGATGCCGTTCGTTCAGCCTGCAGATCTTTGGCATGAATCGGGACGTTGGGACGATTACGGTCCTGAACTCGCACGCTTGCACGACCGCCATGGCGTCGAGTATTGCCTTGGGCCCACACATGAGGAGCTCATCACGTCCCTTGTTCGCAACGAACTGCGTAGCTACAAGCAGCTACCAGCGTACCTCTATCAGACGCAGGTGAAGTTCCGTGATGAGATTCGTCCGCGTTTCGGCCTTATGCGTGGCCGCGAGTTCCTCATGAAAGACGGCTACAGCTTCCATGCCACCCAGGAGTCTCTGCAGCAAACGTACGACGAGACCAGCGAAGCTTATGCGCGTATGTGCGACCGCATGGGTTTGACTTGGCGAGCTGTCGAAGCTGATTCCGGCCAGATTGGCGGCAAGGTGACGACTGAGTTCATGGCGCTTGCCGAATACGGCGAGGCTGAGCTCGTCTACTGCGAATGCGGCTATGCTGCTGACGCTGAAGCAGGCGCATGCATCCCCGCTCCGACCATGTACGAACGCGATGCCATGGAGAAGATATCCACGCCTGGAATCCATACGATCGAAGAGCTTGCAGGTTTCCTCGACATTCCCGAGACTTCGTGCATGAAGGCTCTGTCGGGCAAGGACGCTGATGGTAAGCTCATTGTGTTATTCATCCCCGGCGACCACGAGCTCAACGACATCAAGATCAACCGTGAGATTCCTGGCTTCGAATTGCTTACAGACGAGGAAATGGTCGAATTCGGACTCTTCAAGGGCTCGATGGGCCCTGTAGGGTTGCCGGAAGGTGCATTTGTCATGGCAGACCGCAGCCTGAAGGATATTCCTCAATGGGCCGTTGGTGCCAACGAAGAGGGCTTCCATTACGTCGGCGCGCGTCTTGGCGAAGACTTCACCATCGATGCATGGGGTGACCTCTGCACGGTCAAACCGGGCGACGCTTGCCCCATCTGTGGCAAGACCCTCGATGGCGCTCGTGGTATCGAAGTGTCCCAGGTCTTCCAGTTGGGCACGAAGTACTCTGAGTCGATGGGTGCAACGTTCATGGACGAGGATGGCTCTGAGAAACCGTTCATCATGGGTTGCTATGGCGTCGGCGTCTCGCGCTCGATGGCTGCCATTGTCGAGCAGTTCCATGACGACCAGGGCATAATCTGGCCGTTGTCCGTC